>NZ_ABOX02000009.1 GCF_000172555.1 Pedosphaera parvula Ellin514 | reverse complement strand
TTATACAAATCGCTTTTGTCCGCCTGCCCGGCAACAATCACCACGCCATCCTTGCCGCCTTTCATCGCATCGGCCTTGGAATCGAGACGCAGGTCGCCTTTCTGTTTTTCCGGGCCGTGGCATTTGACGCAGTTCTGTTGAAGAATGGGCTGGATGTCCTTGGCGAAATCGACCTTGGTTTCAGCCTGTGAATGCCAGGTTCCAAAACAGGTCATTACTGCCACGATAAAAAGCGACTTTTTCATAATTGATCTCGGTTCAATTGGGTCAATAGCTTGAATTATTACACTGTAGCGCAACGCGTTGCAATCCTATGTCTTCCGTATCCACTCATACTCAGTAATGAATCTGCGGCGAAATCAGATAAAAGATAAAGGTTGTCACTCAATCGGCGCTTGCTAAAGTCAACTCCAAATGAGACGTATCGCCAGGGTGATTTATTGCAACATTTTTCTAATTAGTTTCCTCGGGCAAACTGCATTAGAAGTATGTGCTCAAACCAACCACTTTCAATTCAAGAGGCCGCAAAGCATGGCGTTGCAACTGGATGAGGGGGAAGTATCACGCTTCTCCCTGAAGAGCGCGCCTAAAGCCTGGGTGAAGGCATGGCCGCAGATGGTTCCACCAACTTTGTTGAACTGGGAAGTCGAGTGGTCCTTCAACTCAAAAATGGCGAGGACCTCAGAGACTTACCCAAGCCACCCCCTGCAACTTTCGCGTTCAGTGGCCACGAACCTTTTTATCCTCCAGGCACCCGATGCCATCACCGCAGCTCAGGAGGCGCATTACCTTGCAGGATTGCCGGAGGTTCAAGCTGCTTATCCCGTGATGCAAGTTCCAGTTAGTCATAATGGGACTTATGCAACGCAGCCGAATGATCAATACATTTTTTATCAATGGAACTTGGAACACCGGAATGGTGACGGAACATCCGCCGGAGTGGATCTTAATGTTCGCGCCGCCTGGCCTTATTCCAGTGGGGAGGGCGTCACGATCGCAGTGGGGGATTGTGGAATCGAGTTAAACCATCCTGAGCTCGTCAATCGCGCCACCGGAGCACCACATTTCAATTTCTCAAATGGCAGCACAAACGTCACGCCATTTGGCAGTTCCCTCTATTGGGCGCACGGCACTGAAGTGGCGGGCCTCGCATTGGCAGAGGCTAATAACTCCATTGGTGTGGCTGGGGTGGCACCAAAGGCACGATTAGCCAGCTGGGTAATCCAGAACACCAACTTGTTACTGGTAACTGATGAACAACTGATGGACATGTACCAGTACGAGTCAAACAAAGTAAGTGTTCAAAATCATAGTTGGGGCATTGATGGATTGGAAACCCAGCAAGGAATTGGCCCGCTCCAGGAAATCGGGATCTCCAATGCAGTCACCTTTGGACGCAATGGCAAGGGTATTGTGATGGTGCGTTCGGCCGGCAACGATCGTCAAATTCAGGCCAGCACTGATGACGATGGTTATCCTTCGAATCCTCAAGTCATCGCCGTGAGTGCAGTACGCATAGGCGGCAGGGTAGCCAGTTATAGCGAATTCGGTGCTTCGATTTTGCTGGCAGCCCCGAGCGGCGACCCATCCAACAATGAACAAGGCTTGTTTACCACCGATCTTTTGGGACTAGGCGGGGCGAATGCCGTAAGCAACGGCCCCCCTAATGCTGATTTATGGGACTATGTATATCCAGCCACCGGCGTTCCGGAGTCGGGTTTTTACGGCACCTCTGCATCAGCCCCTCAGATTGCGGGAGTCGCAGCCCTGATTTTATCAGCCAACACAAATCTTACCTATAGGGATGTTCAGCAGATTTTAATTTTATCAGCTCGCCATTTCGACTTTGCAGATCCGGATCTGCGAACCAACGGGGCTGGCTTTGCGGTGAGTCACAATCTCGGCTTTGGCATTCCGGATGCAGGTGTGGCCGTGAACCTGGCTCGTAATTGGATCAGTCGACCGCCACTCAGCCATGTAACGGTCGTCGCCACTAATCAGTGCGAAATTCCGGATGCCGGATTACGAGTGCTCATTTCCGGCACAAACATCCCGGCAACATTAACGTCCATTATGGCCTTGCCCAGCATCGGACCGCACGCTGATGCCCCAACCCTTAACCTCCCATTGGTGGACATTGGACAAAGCATTATTCTTTCCGGGAATTTTACGAACAAGGGTGTTTTGATTGAACGCAGCACAAGATCTTCCCCCCTGCCATTCTCCCTCTCCATTGGCCAGGCTGCCAAGGCTGGCGCGGCGTTTGCCGTCGTTTATAATTATGATCCAGCTTACTCCACAAACTCAAATTGCAGTGGTGGAGACACCCTTTGCGCCATGGCGGCCACGGACTTTGTTCCGATTCCTGCAGTTTTCATCGGACGAACCGATGGACAGAATTTGATCGGTATCATAAAGACGAATCCAACTGTCCTGGGACAGATCAGTCTCAACTCCACAAACTACAGTTTCAACGTAACCGAAACCCTGCTCTGCGAACACGTGGGGGTGCGGATAAAAACTGACCATCCTTTGCGCGGCGATTTGCGAATCACATTGGTTTCACCACAGGGTACCCGTAGTATCCTTCAACGCTATAACAGGGATGAGAATCCTGGTCCGGTGGATTGGACTTATTATTCCACGCATCACTTCTTCGAGAGTAGTGCGGGTACCTGGACACTTTACATCACTGATGAATCGCCTGGGGCAACTGGCAGCGTTCTTAGCGCAGGTCTCATCATTGACGGAGTGCCCATCAATGACAGCGACCACGATGGATTGGATGATGATTGGGAAATGGCACACTTTGGTACTCTGGCTTATGGTCCTAAGGATGATCCGGACAAGGATGGCTATAACAATATGCGGGAACAAATCATGGGGACGAATCCCCTGGCAGCTGACATTCCTTTCACCATGTCGCTCGCAAAGTGGAGTTCGAACATCATCAGGCTAAGCTGGCCGGGCAATGCGAATTACAGTTATCAGGTATGGGGCGGGACCAACGTGGATTCGCTTAACCGGATAGGCAACGTCCCGGGTAAGTTTCCAGAAACTGAGTGGTTCGCGCCTTCCGGCAGCTCTTTGAACCAGTATTATCGAATTATAGCTTCGCAAGTGCCTTAACTTTATGCTCTTGCGAAGGTAAAATCCGGGGGAATTTTACGTTGGAAATTTGAATGCATTCTTGCGATTTATCGTATAATATGAGGACATTCGAAAGACCAACGACATGAAAGCATTCAAATTAACTCTTTTAACAGCGGCACTCGGTGGAATTTTAATTACTACATCCAGCGGACCGGCAGCGGATGCCAAGAAGGATTCCAAGAGCTATCCTTTAAAGACTTGCGTTGTTTCCGATGAGAAACTCGGCGGCGACATGGGTGATCCCTATATTTTCACTTACAAGGATAAGAATAATAAAAATGACCCGGGACGTGAAGTTAGGCTTTGCTGTAAATCGTGCCTCAAAGATTTCAACAAAGAACCCGCAAAATATCTGAAGAAGATTGATGACGCGGAAAAGAGCGCCAAGAAGTAAACAATTTAGTTTACCCCATGAAAATCACCCTGATCATTTTGCTCAGTATGCTGATGGCACTGACCCAGGGTGTTTCTGCAGCTCGATCGGCAATTTCAGCTTCCCCGAAATGTGACTGCTCCGGTTGCAAATTGCCGTGCTGCGTTCGCAACGCCGCTCCCATTTCGCAACCGGCATCTCCAGCGCAGCCCGTTTCTCAGAATTTCCAGTCTCAATTCCTGCTGGCGGTGCTCGCCAAGGTCATTGCACTGGCACCTGCGCCTGCCTCGATCCATTCCCGCGCCTCTTCCTTTGCGCCTCTCCAAGCCCAGGTCGTCCCTCTTCACAAACGGGACTGCATCTATCTGATCTGATTCCTTCTTCACGCACGTAGTGTGCCCGCATCGGGCTCATAACGTACTCGCATTGGCCATTTCGGCCTGAATCCCGGCACTTTACCGTCCGGAATTGTTCTCAGCGTGATGAAAGGAATCCATGAATTTTAAAAGTAATTTAATTTTTGCCCTGCTGGCCTTGTTTCCATGGCAAGGAATGGCCGCACAAGAAACCAACCATGAAATCGTCCCGGATGCTGCCCATCGGCTTTCAATCGAGCAGGTCGTCAGCCAGGTCCTGAGTAATAATCCGTCGCTCAAAGCGGCACATGCCCGCTGGGAAGCGATGCAGGAGCGGATTCCCCAGGCGAGAGCATGGCAGGATCCCCGGGTGGGAGTGGATGCCACCGCAGGCCGATTCGTGTCTGTTCCGCCAAATTCATTTACAGATTATAAGTATGCGGCAGAGCAGACGCTTCCTCTCGCCGGAATAAACCGGCTTCAGACGAAAATCGCAGAGACCGATGTCGCTTCAGCCCTGGCGGACTCCACGCGAAAGGAACTGGATCTCATAGCCAGGGCGAAAACTGCTTTTTACCGGCTGGCCAATGCTTACAAACAGTTGGCGCTGAATCGGAAGAATGCCGCCCTGCTGAAACAGTATGCGGAAATCACCCGTAACAAATACGAAGTCGGAAATAGACCGCAATCCGACGTTCTGAATGCAGAGACAGAGTTGGGTAAACTGGAAGAAAACAAGTTTGATTTCGAGCGGCAGATTTCCGAGGCGGAAACGGAGCTCAATGTCCTCATGAATCGGCCAGCTCACTCTCCCCTGCCCCAGCCGGCGAATATCACTTTTGCATCCACAGATTGGTCGCCACAAACTCTGAATGAGCTGGCATTGAAGCATCGACCCGAACTGCTGATCGCAGCAAAGAAGATTGAAGCGGCCCAGGCGCAGGTGGAAATCGCAAAAAGAGGCTGGATTCCTGAACCAAGCCTGCGGGTCGAAGCAAGCCAGTATAACGAGGCTTCCCAGGCAATCAGCGAAGTAGTCGTTGGCTTCAGCTTTAATCTTCCCTGGTTCAACCATAAAAAGTACTCGGCAGCCATTCGGGAAAAACAGAAACTTTTGGAAAGCTCCGAGCAAGAGTTGGACTCTCTTCGAACAGAAACGCTTGGTCGCCTGAGAGATCAATTAAAACGCATCGAAACCTTCCATCACCACACCGAGCTTTTTCATACCAAAATCATCCCACTGGCTGAACAAACCGTCACTGCCACGCGGCTGAGCTACGAAACTGACAAAGCAAGCTTTTTGAATCTCATCGAAGCACAGCGCACGCTGGAAGATTCGGAATCCATGTATTGGACTCACTTGTATGATTATCTATCGGCCCGCGCCGAATTGGAAGCCTTGATAGGAGTTGATCCATCACTTTCCACCGGCAACACGAACGCTTACCCCACGGATTACCATGAATAATTTCAAACCATTTTGCAGGATAATTCGCAGAGACTTACCAATTACGAGGTGGGGCGCAGCATTGCTGCTGCTCACTGGCTTCATACTTTTCGTGACTTCGTGCTCTCCACGAAAAGAATCTAAACCGGGCAATGTCGATTACTACACCTGCAGCATGCATCCCTCGGTCCACCTGCTCGATCCAGATGCCAAGTGCCCCATCTGCGGCATGAATCTGATACCGGTCCTGAAAAAGGGACAAACAAATCAGTCAACGATGGATCAGGCAGGCCATGAGCATGCACGGATGTTGGCCGAACCGGCAGCGGGGCAAAGGGATCAGATTGCGGCCACAAACGCTGATTCCAGTTACAGGTCAATGCAGGAGTTTGCAATCCCCATGGAGCGTCAACAGTCGATCGGCGTCACGTATGCAGTTGCCACAAACAAGCCATTGCAGCGCACAATTCGAACCGTGGGAACCGTGGCCTACGATAAGCAGCATCATTGGGATTTTGTGGCCCGCGTCGATGGCTATGTTCAAAAGCTTTACGTCTCCTCGCGCGGTGAGGTGGTGGACAAAGGTCAGCCGCTCCTGAGCATTTACAGTCCAGACTTGCTCACGACCCAGCAGGAACTGCTGGACTTGCTGCGCATGCGGGACCAGGCGCAGAAGTCAGGCTCACAAACAACGTTTGCGAGTTCAGAGAGACTGATCGCGTCAGCGGAACGGAGGCTCCAACTTTGGAACATCACCACCAACCAAATCGTTGAGATCGAAAAGTCGCGACAGCCATGCGAGGCGTTGATGCTTTACTCGCCTTTCAAAGGAGTAGTGCAGGACCTGGTTGTGGACCAGGGAAGGCGGGTCAGCATGGGAGATCATCTCGTGGACGTGGCGGACCTCTCGAGTGTTTGGGTGTGGGCAGAGTTTTATCAGGATGACATTCCCCTATTAAAAACAGGCCAGCCCGTAACCGTTACGAGCGCCTCGCTCCCAGGCGAAACTTTTAGCGGCAGAATCAGTGTGGTTGATCCGTTCGTGAACGAGGCGACCCGCACTGCACGAGTGAGGCTGCAAATTGAAAACACAAAGATGAAATTGAGGCCGGACATGTATGTAAATGCGGAACTCGCGGTAGACTTGGGAGAAGGGCTGACCGTTCCGGTTACCGCAATCATGCCGACCGGTCAGCGAAACATCGTCTTCGTGGATAAAGGAGAGGGCAAATTGGAACCGCGCCAGGTCGAACTGGGCGGGAAGTTCAATTCCGATTACCTGGTTAAAGCCGGATTGAAGGACGGGGACAGAGTGGTAAATAGCGCAAACTTCCTGATCGACGCTGAAGCCAAAGTGCAAGGTGCGCTGAAATCGTGGTGAAACATCGCTGAACCCGCAACCACATGGAACATAAACCAAGCAGCTCTCTCCCCGAAGAATCCAGAACACGCGAAGGTTTGCTCGAAAGGATAATCGAGGCCAGCGCGCGCAATAAATTCCTGGTCATTATTTTAACAATCATCGCCGTTGCCGGAGGCACCTGGGGTTTGCTGAGGACTCCGCTGGATGCAGTACCGGATTTGAGTGACGTGCAAGTGATTGTCTATACGGATTGGGAGGGACGTTCACCCGACCTGGTGGAAGACCAGATTACCTATCCCATTTCCACGCGGTTCATCGCCGCTCCCAAAGTCAAATTTGTTCGCGGCGAATCGATGTTCGGCAAGTCCTTCGTTTACGTGATTTTTGAGGATGGAACCGACATTTATTGGGCTCGCTCACGGGTCATCGAGTATTTGAATGCAGTCCGTGGCATGTTGCCCGAGGGAGTGAACCCGGTGATTGGTCCGGACGCGACGGGTGTGGGCTGGGTTTACGAGTATGCGTTGGTAGACAAAAGTGGAAAACATTCACTGGCCGATCTGCGCTCCTTTCAGGACTGGCATTTGCGTTACGCCTTGGAATCAGTAAAAGGGGTGGCAGAAATTGCGCCCGTTGGAGGTTTCGTTAAACAGTATCAGGTTGATCTGGACCCAAACAAGCTAGTTGCTTATGGCATCCAGATCGGTGACATCATCGACCGCATCCGTAAGTCGAACAATGATGTTGGTGGAAAGATTTTCGAAGTTGCCTCCACGGAATATTACGTGCGTGGACGCGGCTATATCAAGAGCGTTGAGGATATTGAAAATATCCCTTTAAAAACCTCACAGGGGACGCCGGTTTACATTAGGAATGTCGGCAAGGTTCACCTGGGTCCGGATTTGAGACGCGGAGTAGCCGAATTGAATGGCCAGGGTGAAGTGGTGGGCGGCATTGTAGTAATGCGCTACGGGCAGAACGCCTTGACCGTCATACAGGATGTAAAAAGAAAATTAGCAGAACTCAAGTCATCACTGCCCGAGGGAGTCGAAGTTGTCACCACGTATGATCGCAGCGATCTTATCAATCGTTCGATTGCAACGCTCAGGGAAAAGCTATTGGAGGAAAGCATCATTGTTGCGCTCGTCTGCCTGGTATTTCTCTGGCATGTGCGCTCTGCCCTGGTCGCCATTATCACACTCCCTGTGGCCATCATTCTTTCATTTCTGCCGATGTATTACCTGGGACTTACTTCAAACATCATGTCCCTGGGAGGCATCGCCATCGCTGTGGGTGCCATGGTGGATGCTGCCATTATCATGATCGAGAATGCGCATAAGCAACTTGAGCATTTTCGCGATGAACACGGTCGTGAACCTGATTCTCGGGAGCGCGTTGTAGCGATCATTGCGGCAGCGAAAAGTGTTGGAAGACCGCTTTTCTTCTCCCTACTCGTAATCACGGTGAGTTTTCTTCCCGTATTTTCGTTGACGGGTCAGGAAGGCCGATTGTTCCGGCCGCTCGCGTTTACAAAAACTTTCGCCATGTTTTTCGCCTCATTTATTTCCCTGACTCTCGCTCCGGTGCTGATGGTGTTGCTGGTCCGGGGCAGAATTGCCCCTGAAGCGAAAAACCCCATCAACCGCTTTCTTATTTGGATTTATCAACCTTTCGTTCATTTCGTACTTCGGTTTCGTTGGTCGGTAATCGTCGGCGCTGGCATCGTGGTATTTGTTGGAACGCTTGTGCCCCTGGCGAATCTACTGCTGGGAAACCCGATTCCCTTCTACAAATTCGGCAAGGAGTTTATGCCGCCTCTAAACGAGGGAACCATCCTTTACATGCCCACAGCCGTTCCCGGAATTTCCATCGGGGAAGCAACGAGGATTCTGCAGATCCAGGACCGTAGACTGAAGGAAATACCGGAGGTGGACACTGTCTTTGGCAAGGCGGGTCAAGCGGATACCCCGACCGATCCAGCTCCACTGTCGATGTTCGAAACCGTGATAACCCTGAAGCCCGCCAGCCAGTGGCGTGCGGGAATGACCTGGGAGAAGATCGTGGAGCAGATAAATCAAATTAAAACGCCAGGCATGGCGAACATTATTTGGATGCCCATCCAAACGAGGACCGAAATGCTCACCACGGGGTTTCGTTCGGTGTTGGGGATCAAGGTCTTTGGACCAGACCTCGGGGAAATTCAAAAGCTCGGAGTGCAGATTGAAAGAGCCCTGGCAAATTTTCCTGATACTCGCAGCGCCTTCGCAGAGAGAACGACAGGCGGCTACTTCCTTGACTTCATCGTGAATCGGGAGGCAGCCGCACGTTATGGACTGACTGTCGGTGAGGTGAATGACATCATCGAGACGGCGATTGGAGGCAAGACTATTACGACCACTGTGGAAGGACGTGAGCGTTACCCGGTGAATGTGCGCTACGCGCGTGATTTCCGCGAAGATCTTGACGCTTTAAAGCGCGTCCTGGTTCCCATTCCCACCACTGCCACCGCATCCAAAGAAGGCAATGTCAAAAGCCAAATAATTTCGCACATCCCCATTTCAATGCTGGCTGATATCAGTTACAAGACGGGTCCGCCATCCATTCGCAATGAGAATGGGCAGTTGGTTGGTTTTGTCTTCGTGGATATAACCACGGACGACATTAGTGGATACGTCCAACAGGCGAGCCGGAGAATAAATGAGCAGGTAAAATTTCCGCCAGGATTTTACTTTCAATGGGGTGGACAGTTTGAATATCTGCAGAGCGCCGAAAAGCGACTGATGATTGTGATCCCTTTTACTGCGTTGATCATCTTTGTGCTCATCTACCTCAACACAAAATCCCTGGTAAAAACACTGATCGTTCTTTTGGCTGTCCCCTTCTCACTCGTGGGTGCGTTCCTCCTCGTCTATCTCCTGGGCTACAATATGAGTGTCGCAGTCTGGGTGGGTTTAATAGCGCTGGCCGGGCTGGATGCGGAGACCGGAGTGGTGATGTTGCTATATCTTGATCAGGCCTGGGAAAAATTCAAGGCCACCGGGCGAATGAAATCAGTTAAGGATTTGGAAGAAGCAGTCCGGGAAGGTGCTGTTCAGCGTATTCGTCCCAAGGTCATGACTGTGTGCGCCATCCTGTTTGGATTGCTCCCGATCATGTGGTCACCGGCTACTCAGGCTGGAGCTGATGTAATGAAACGAATTGCCGCCCCCATGATCGGTGGTGTGATCACCTCAGCAATGCTGGAGCTGCTGATCTATCCAGCCATTTATGTGATCTGGCGAAGTCGTGCGCTACGAAAGCTCCGGGCCGGATAAGTCTGCGAGTTCTTTTACTACTGAGCTGCCGGTTTTTGCGCATCGGAAATCGGCTTCATTGTGAGCGGATCGCGCAAGGGCACTTCGGTTACCGGGCCCGCAGTGAGTTGCTTTAGCGTCATCGGGTGATCGGGCAATGACAGCATGATGTCGTCTTTCTGTCCCACGACGAGAATTACCATCTGGTCCGACTTTAGATACTTCTGTGCCACCCGTTGCGCGTCACCGGCCGTGACGGCGTTGATGCGGTCACGAAATTTTTCCCAGAACGTGGGGTCCTTGGCATACCGTCCGGTGAACTCATCCTGTGCGAAAATGTTTGCAACCTGTCCCTTCGTCGCGAACTGATGGGGAAAGCGATCGATAAAGCCGCTTTTCGAAATGCTCAGTTCCGGATCGGTTGGCGGCGTATCAGTCATCTTTTTGATTTCGCGCAATACTATCGAACTCGCATAGGCCACCGTACGTGACTTCGATTGAAACCCTGAACTGAAAGTGGATGGATAATACACACCGCCAGGAAAGCTTGAATAAGCCGAGTAAGCCAGACCTTCATCAGAGCGGACACTGTTCATGATGCGTGAGGTGAAACCGCCGCCGCCAAGAATGTCATTCATGATGAGAACGCTGAAATAATCCGGATTGTCCCGCAGGATGCCGGGCAGCATCATCGACACGCGGCCTTGATTCACGTCCTTGTTCACCAGGTAAACTCCAGGTTTGGCAAAAACGGTGTTGGTGGGAATGGCCGGTGGCTTCTCGCCTTGATAGGGCCAGTTTGCAAAAAGCTTTTCCAATTTCTGGATCATCGCATCGCGATCAAAATCCCCGCTGGCCGCCACGACGAAATTACTTGGGAAAAACCATTTCTTATGAAAATCCTCAATATCGGTGCGTGTTATTCCTTCCAACGAGGCAGCGGTGGAATACTGGTTTGCCCAGAAGCTTTCGCCTGTCGCCAGGAAGCCAGCCTCGCGGGCTTCAATTGCTTCAGACTCATCGTTACGCTGCTTCATCGCCTGAAGCTCTTGCTGCTTTCGCAACGCAATTTTGTTATCCTGAAACCGGGGCTCGGTGAGGACATCGCGCAGAATGCCCATGCCTTCGTCCAGATCCTTTGAAAGCAAGTTAAGACTCACGCTCCCCTGGTTGTCACCGATCCCCGAATTTAACTGTGCAGCCAATAGCGCCAATCGCTCTTCCAACGCTTCTGCAGCCATGTTTTTTGTGCCACCGCGGGCGATCAGGTAGCCGGTCAATTCACCCAACCCTTCCTTGCCCTTGGGCACCAGATAATTTCCCGTATGGACATACACCACAATATTAACGAGCGGCAATTCCTTGTCCGGGACGACGTAAGCCACCGGTCCACTCTTCAACTGCACACGGTATTTTGCAGCCACTGGAGGTTCATACTTCAATGGCGGGAACTTTAATAGCTCCGGCCTTGCAGGAATTCCGGCACTCTTTCCATCGGCAGAATTCTGCGCTGTTGTGACTTGCTCCGCGCCTGCCAGCAGTCCCAAAGCAATGGCAATCCTCACGAACCCAACACAGCTCTTATTTACCTTCATTGTTTCCCTCCTGCTTTGAAGAACTTCCCTTACGCGTATAAATTCCCACCATCCGGTTTTCCTTTGTAAAGTACTTGTTCGCCACACGCTTGACATCAGCCGCTGTCACCAGTTGAATTTTTTTACCGGCCTCATTGATCTCACGCCAATCACCCTCTCCCTCATTCTGAATCAGGTGCATGAGGATAGGCATGTTCGCGGTCAACCGCCGATACTCACTGGCCGCAAAGTTATTCTTTACCTTCTGCAATTCCTCGGCGGGAACTTCCTCTTTCTTTAATTTCTCCATTTCCGTGTAAATCCCCTGCTCCACTTCTTCAGGGGTTTTCCCATCGCGGGCCTCGCCCCCGGCGTTGAACAACCCCGCCCACTTGCGCGAATCCTGCGCCGCGTAAGTTTCCGTCGCCACTTGTGAGCCCAACACCAGTCCTTTGTATAAACGTCCCGTACGGGTGGATAAAATCTGGGCCAAGACCTCCAAGGGGTAACTATCCTTGTGTCCAAATGGTACAGTGTGCCAGTTGATGTCCACCTGTGGATTGGTCTCCGCCTCGGCGTACATCCGCTTTTCCGCCGCCTGCGGCACTTCCTGGGTCACTACATCCGGCGGATCTTTCTTTCCGCGCGGAATCCGCTCGAAATATTTCTTCGCCAGCAGTACCACATCGTTCGTTTTGAAGTCACCCACCAGAATCAGTGTGAGATTCTGCGGAGCATAGAAGAGGCCATAGAACTCATCGGCCTGGGCTTTCGAAATTGAGGGAATGTCTGACGGCCACCCCACCACTGGCCAATGATAAGGTGATGATTCCCAAAACATTGCCTCGCTCTCCTCAGTGAACTTGCCCAGGGGAGTCGAATCCGTCCGCATCCGCCGTTCCTCGAAGACCACATCGCGCTCGGCATAAAACTCCCGGAAAACCGGATGAAAAATTCGTTCCGATTCCATCCACATCCACAACTGCATCTTGTTCGCCGGTACAGTGATGAAATACGCCGTCATATCTTCCGACGTAAACGCATTCATCCCCGTGCCACCCTCCTTGGTATAAACCTGGTCGAATTCATTCTTCACCAGGATGTCGCGCTGCTGGGCTATCAACTCGTTGAACTTCCTGTTCAATCCCTTCCAATGCGGTGTCTGGTTTTCCGGCTTCGTCAAATCATCGATCTCACCGCGTCGATAGGCTGCGCGAATCTTTGCCTCCTCCTTACGCATCTCGTTGCGTACCTCTTCCTGCTCGGCAATAATCTGCTGATCCTTCTTATAATCCTTTGTCCCGATCGTGGGCGTCCCTTTAAACATCATGTGTTCGAACAGGTGCGCGATCCCGGTAATCCCGGGCCGCTCGTTCGAGGCGCCGACATGCGCCACCCAACCGCCGGAAATGGAAGGCTCATCGTGTCGCTCAACCATTAGCAGTTTCATCCCATTATCAAGGGTGACCTCCGTTACTGGCACCTTTTGCGCCCAGGCCGAAGCCGCGCAGGTGGCAGCAATGAAAAAAGTGAACGTCAATTTGGAAAGTCTCTTGGAAATATCAACCATGGAATTGTGCATAACCCAATTTAACCACATGCAATTGTGACAGAACGTAGACCATGTTCGCTCAATCGCCAACCAAAATTCATCAGCACTGATTTTCACTCCACGTTTGGTGCTTAAATGAAACCAATAAGCGTTCCAACGCTAAAGGTTTATAGACAGCTTTTTGCCGCTTGCCCTTTGAAACCGATTTCCTACCAAGAACAGACTTGCATCCAGACCGATTACCCACGAATTTCCTGCATGGCCCGAACCCAAGGTCACGTCAGTCAAGGAGCGCGCACCATAATCCTGCTGCTCGCGTGCCTCGCCTTTTTCAGCGCACCTCTTTTCGCCCGCGACGTCTTCGTGATGCTCTCGGGCGGTGACACACCTTTTGATAATAACTACTCACAGTATTTACAGGCCAAAACAATTACTGCCTTCTTCCAACAGAACTATCCTTCAAATTCCGTCTGGACATTCTTCGGCGCGGGCAATGTTGAAGGTCAGCAGCCGGTCTTCGGCGACGTCCATCGCCAGAGGAATCGCGATGGCTTGCTCCTCGACTCGTGGATTCCTGGTTCACTTCCCCGCAATTTACCCGCTCGTCACGATCTCATCCTCCGAACCTTTCGCGATGAAATTCTTCCCGCAGTCGCCAATGGCGGCACCTTGTATCTTTTCGTCGGCGACCATGGTTCGCGCACGCATGGGAAGAATCCGGAAAGCATCATCGCCCTTTGGAGTTTGTCGCCGGATGGAGCGAGCGAGCATGGGTGGCGTTATAGCCGTGATGAATCGCTTAGTGTGACAGAATTTCGCCGCACCCTGGCTGGCGGCATTGGCAGGGGCCGCATTGTGTTTTGCATGACCCAATGCCATTCAGGTGGCTTTCACTACCTCGCGTTTCCACGCACTCCCACACCAAATCCCAAATGGTTTACCGTGATGCCGGACTATGCCGCACCGAAGAATCAACCCGCTTTTCCAGCAGTTGCCGGCTTTACCGCCACGGATGAAATGTCCCCTGCAGCCGGTTGCGATCCTGACCCCGATCCCGACAAGTGGGCTGGTTATGAGCGGTTCGTTCCCGAAAATCTACTGGGCATCAATTTGTTCAATTCGAAACCAACCACCAAAGCTCTCCACTCGTTCTCCGATGCCCACATCGCAGCGACCCTCGTCGACAACACCATCGACAAGCCTTACTCCACGTCGGAGCAATACCTCGAACGTTGGGCCAACCTCATCGAAACACGTCTCGCCAAGGAACCAAACCTTACCACCAAGGTAAGGAAACAGGTTGCGGCCTACCAGCGCGCTCTGGATGGTGCGACGCCGAAGATTTCAGATCCGGCATTTCGCGAACGCCAGGCCCAATTTAACCGTTTCATCAACCGCATGACGGAGCAAAATTTCGGTTTGAGAACCCTGCTGGTGGCTGGCACGCGGAAGGAGTTGGAAGCGGCCATCGATCCTGCCAATGTCGACAAGCAGACACCCAATCGCCGCCGGCCGCAGTCCGCTCCGCAAGCAAGGCAAACGCCATCCAAGAGACGCGGAGGCGGTGGCGCACCTGCGGAAAGACGCAAGCTCTACACCGACACGATTCGTCCCGCCTGGAAACAAGCCGTGGAATCCAACCGGATCACCAACCTCCCTCCAGCCGCACTGGAGTTTGAAAAATATCTTCTCAGCCGGGAAGACCAGGGAAGCAACTACTTTTCGTTCCGTGGGGCGGCAGCGCTGCAGGATGAAGTGTTCTGGAACTCCGGTTACAGCGATCCACAAACACTCAATCCAGCCAAAGCCGAAGCCATTGTTCGCTGGGGTGCCGAGCGGCGCAGCCAAATCGTGATCTGGGCCTTCACATCAACGGATACCAACATTCAGGCCGCCGCCACAAAACTGATGAATTCGATGCCTGAGCTCGCCCACGCTTCAACACTTTCACCTGATCTCTCCACGCCGCTGCTGAGCGAAGATATCGCGGCCGCCCGCACCTTGTTTTATCGACGCGTCCTCGCCGCCTGGCAATTCCTCCTCGCCGTCAATGAGCGTCCGGCTCTTGCCAAAATTCACGAACTCACCGAGCTTGAGCGCACGCCACTTCCGCAACCGCAAGCACAGCATCGGTAGCAGCGCAATCCTTCCTTGCGATGGACGATCGAAACGCTGGGTTTAGAATTTCTTTGCATCTCCGAATGACGTTGATAGGTTTGACCGACTACAAATATGGTTTTTTCCACTCAGAATTTGCTTGTTACCCCCAGATCAGAGGTTATTTTACGTTCGATAGGCAAGCAACAAGCTCGAAATATATTGGGAGAGAAATCCATATCTATTTTATATATGAAAGTCCTGCAATTATCAGCCATCAGCGCTTGGTACGGAATGGCAATGTTAGCCTCTTTAAGCCCCACCATGGCCCATGCCGTTCCACCAGTTAAATTTGCTTCGCCGGTTCCTTATGGGGCATTGAACGCCTCAGATGTGGCCGTCAACGACTTTGATGGCGACGGCAAAATGGATTTCGCCTCGGTGACCCGACTTCCAAATCTAATGAGTGTTTTCACGAATTCGGGAAACGGGTCATTCGGTATTTCTTCAAATTATGCGCTGCCCAATCAGCCCTTCTCCATCGCGGCAGGCGATTTGAATGGGGACGGCAAACCAGATATTGTCGCAACATGGAGAGGAGTGATTTCCGTGTTTACCAACGTGAATAATGCCACATTCGCTCCCGCCATCGACTATGGTATTTTCACGAACAATGCCCTGATCCTATCGTCTGTTTCTTTAGGAGACTTTAACGGAGATCATAAGTTGGATATCGCGGTCGGGATATTAGGTTCCAATGTAGTTACAGTATTGCTCAATAACGGAAACGGTACGTTTGGTTCACCAACAAACTTTCCAACCCATTCAACCGCCAACATGGGGCCGATCACGATCACGCTGGCTGATCTCAACAATGATGGAATACTGGATATTGTAACGGCAAATGGGTCAGGTGGAGACTCCATAAGTGTGCTATTGGGAAACGGCGACGGCTCTTTTAGTTTTGGCACTAATTACTCTACCAAGGGTTATCCGATCTGTGCGGTAGTGGGCGATTTTAACAATGATGGAAAACCGGACATCGCCGCTACGAATCCCGGTGAGAATTCAATTGGGCTGCTTTTTGGCAATGGCGACGGGACTTTTGGAACAGCGATTACAACTCAGGTTTTGGCTGATCCACGGCCCATGGCTGCAGGGGATTTGAATGGTGACGGCAATCTTGACCTCGTCATGGTCCATAACAGCATCACCTCCACATCGGCCCGGGGTATTCTACTGGGCAAAGGCGACGGTTCCTTTCTCGCGGAAACCAATGCTTTCGCCCCGCCTCCCGTTAACAGAATCATCGTTGCGGATGTAAACGGAGACAATCAACCAGATCTCTTGATCGCCGCCAGTTCTGGTGTTTCCATTTATTTAAATCAATCGGTGCCAACGCTGAAGGGCGATTACCAAACGGGTCGACTCGTTTTGCAGTGGCCCAACTGGGCAGGGTATATTTTGGAAACCGCCACCATGCTTCCAACCGATACATGGATTGCTGTTACAGACACACCTGCGCTGGTAAATAATCAAAATTCCCTCACAAACTTCGTCACTGGCTCGAATCAGTTCTTTCGCTTGAACCACCATTAAGAGCCGAGCAACCAGTGCCGGCCATTGCCAAAATCCGCGAACTTACGGAGTTGGAGCGCACGCCACTTCCGCAACCGCAAGCACACCATCTGTAGAACGACAGTCACTTCACCGCACCGCATTATTGCTCAAACGTTCTCTTAATGATAGAAACAATTGAAACGTTTGCAGCACTATGTCCTTTATTCTTTCAGCACAGAGACGGACTGCCAAAGATTGCTCTGTCGCCTTTGGACAGTACCGGGAATACCTCCACCAAAATAAGAGCAAATTTCCGGCCGGTGCCTTTGCATTGGCCACCGCTGATTGGTATTATGATCCCGGTGACCATCGATGTCTTCACGATGGTTGGTTGGAGAACATTACGATTTCCGAACCGGCCTTGGGCGACCGCAACGAAAAGCGCGTCACTTCCTTTCGCATCAGACTCCTTGCTGCTTATCACGATGGTTACATCGAGTTGTTATATCCACGAGTGTTCAGCTACATGCTAACCAGTCCCACCTGCAAACGAGGTCAAGGTGACTGGCTGTTTGATGAATTCCGCCTTTCGCCACTCGGTCACTTGATTCACGAAATTGAATGGGCAGGCTTTCCTGGCGATCAATGCTCGCGTTGGATCGTTGAAGCTTCGGACGTGGTATTCCACTGGATTCCCAGGCGAAGCACGGGATAGCCATTTGATCTGGCACATGCTCGCCTAAGGCTTCAATGCGCCAACAATCTCCCGTTCTTGCGCAGCCAATCCCTTGCCTCTTGTGTGCGAGGAAATGCATCATGGACCAGTTTCCAAAAGCGACTCGAGTGGTTCATCTCGCGCAGGTGCATCAACTCGTGGACAATCACGTAATCACGCACGAACCCTGGTGTTTGCACCAGGCGATAGTTCAGGGCGATATTGCCGCGCGTTGAACAGGAACCCCACCGCGACCGCTGGTCCCGAATTGAAATTCGCTTTACACTTAATCCGTATTGCGCCGCTAATTCCAAAACCTTCCCCGGCAACTCCGTCCGGGCCAATTCAAAGAGCCTGGCTCGAATTCGCCGGCGCAAATCCTCTCCCTCCGCCATTGAGAATGTTTGATCTCCAAAACACACGGTATTCCCCTCGATCACCAGGGGAATGCTCTCACCGCGAAACAGCACACTCTTTTCCGAGTTCCGCACGGCCACACGATCCAGGCGTTTCGTGATCTGCTCTGCAATCCATTCGGCGTGACCGGCGGCAAATTTCTTTGCATATTCCAATGAGCCTCCACGCGGAATTGTCACCCGCACATTAGCTTCATCATCCACCCGCAGAATATACCTCCGGGCATTTCTGCGCCGCACATATATGAGAGGAGTATTCATCAAGCTGGAACCCGGGCTTTTAAACGTTGGACGCCTGCAAAGGGTTTTGGCTTGAGATTTTTTTTCAGGTAGAGCGGATGACACGGCTCTCCAGATTTGTTCACCTTCAAACAGTTCAAATTCTTCAGCCATCCCATCACCTCCACGCTCCTGTTGCGGTGAGCCCCATGGTTCCCCCAAATCGCCATCACCAGTCCGGCTTCCTTCACCACCGACATTATTCGCTTATCATTATCCCTCCCGACCGGATCCTTCGCCCCTTTCATCACTTCCGGCTGTGTTGCCCGAAACGCAAACAGGTTCAACATATACATGCCGCCGTAATTCCACGCCTCGGCATATCGACGACACCGTGCCACCGTCGGATCATCCTTCAATTCGTCCGCCGTGGATGGATTCAGGCCAATAAAAGCCACATATGGCCGGTCGTCATCCCAGATTCGCCAGAGCGAATACCTGTAATTCTCGCAATCCGAGAATATCGCCCCCGATCTGTCCGTGCCTTTTCTCATTTTTTAATCAATAATCTTATCATCCACAAATCCAGATTCCCTGGCCAGAAAGAAGCGAGGTCTGCCAGCGGAGCGGATTTGCCCCACTATTTTCTGTGATCCTCCTTCAGAAAATGATTGCACTTCATTTGTAGTTTAGGCAGACTGTTTTCAGCAGAGAGGCTCGGCAAGTAATGCCCTTCTGCAAAAATGAACAAGGAGTAAGAGACGTATGACCATTGTGAATTGTTCGGAATGCGGCACGCGAATCATCAGCCGCGCCTCCACCTGTCCCCGATGCGGAGCCAAAAACACCTTCCATCGTCATCGGAATTCCGATGCCTTGAGTTCCAGGCCGCCAGTTCCCCGTTCACTCGCGCAGGAAAAACAGAATGGCGGGCTGGTCCTGTTGATTCTTTTTCTGGTTACGCTGGCATTGGTCGTCTTGCGCCCCCTGCTACTTTCAATTTTTCATTCAGTATCCTACCCGGTGTATTAGCGTTAAACTTAACCATGGTGGTCAAAACTGCCTGATCATTCCCGCTTGCCACATTTAATGGAAAGGTTAGGGTCCTCTTGGTAACGGGCGGGATTATCAGAAGGAAAGGAAAGCCATGACACATCCAATGCTGGGATTCTTTAATCTGGGCGGAGCCGAGATCATTTTGATTTTGGCGATCATGTTCGTTATGAGCGTGATGTTGGCGGGCGCGGTGGCTCTGGTTTTTATCATCATCAAAATTACTCAGAGACGTTCCGATTCGACAGCTTCAGCCGCAATCCCGCCGAAGTTCCATCAACCATAATTGAGCCACGTCCGATTGGCCTTTGCGCTTCTGTAGTTTACACCCGGGCCATTACAGCCTACCTTGCGGCCACCTTCGGAGAAACTTCCATGCCGCAGGTAAGTAAACCGACAATTGAAAGACCAATTATGGGCGACAAATCACCGAAGTCAGTAAACAAACAGGCATCACAAAAGTTGGCAAAGACAAATTCAGCCAATCAGAAAAAGCAGCAGGCCACAACCGCCAAGCAGGCAGCAAAGCGATAAATCGGTCCTGAATGCTTTCAACGATTATCAACACGCTGCGGCCATTACGGGTTGCAGCTTTTCTTTTTCGCACAGGCGTCATCACTGGGTCAACGTCTCCTGCTTTTCCGCTTCCGGCGCTACTTCATAGTTTCCCAGCACCTCTCCCATTACCACGGTGTAAGTCAGCGTTCCGCTCTTCAAATCCACGTTTGGTAGAAAATCTTCATCCAAAGACGCCAAGATTTACCGACTTGCGATAATAAAACCCATAAATCCAGAGAAACCAATCTGCTCCCCAGGTGTTAGGTAATTCAAGCCCGCTCGATACAGACTTGCACACTCACTGCAAAGGCTGTGAACGGGACTTGAATACGGAAACACAATTCAGAGTCTGTTTCATCAAATGACTGCATTCAGCTATCGGAGGAAATTCATCATGCCTAACTTCAATACCACCATACTAACATTACTCGTCTGTTCTTTGCTCTCGTTTAACATCCACGCTCAAGACACTGGCACCAACACTCCTAAAACACGGATTGAGGCTTTTGATACTCAGATTGGAGTCATCCGCATCAAAGCCACGTCGGACATGGGCACCATTCCTGGAAAAATAGGAAGCGTCCTGATTCAATGCAAGGAATCAACGGATCCTGTCGCCAACAAGAAGGAGTACGGTCTCGCGATCAAGGTTTCCCTGAGTGAACAACAGCAGGATTCCACCACCATTGATTACGATGAGATCGAACCGCTGATTGGGGCCATAGATTACATCAGCAAAATCGACTATTCCGTCACTACCCTGCCCACCTTTGCCGCAACCTTCACCACGCGTGGTGATTTCACGATAGCGACTTACACCAGCAAACGCCAAGGCAACATTCAGGCAACGGCCCAAAGTAATCGCCTGCTTAAGACAAGAGTATTCCTTTCAATGGATCAGTTAGCCCAACTCCGGACCGTACTCGCCTCCGCCAAAAATACCATCGATTCCATTCGCCCAACAAAATAGTGTGAAGTGTTTTGCTCAGCCGCCACTTATTTATTGTTTGCGACAAGTTTAGGCAGTTCGATCCAAAATCGGCTGCCGGCACCCGGTTTGGATTCCACCCCCACCTGGCCGTCCATGCGTTCCATAGCCTTGCGCACAATGGCGAGTCCAATACCAGTTCCTTCGTAAGGCGAGGAGACATTATCCAGATGCTCGAACACCTGAAAAATTCGTGTTTGCTGTGCCGGAGAGATGCCTATTCCATTATCCTCCACTCAAAGCCGCAGTCTACTCCCAATGCTTTCCGAGTATATCCGTACGTGAGGGTTTGCGCCGGGCGGAATGAACTTTAGAGCGTTGGTTAATAAATTAGTCAGACCCTGGCCGATCTGCGAGATGCTGCCCTGGACTTCAGGCAGAGAGCTTTCGACAACCACTTTGGCCTGCCTGGATTTCATCTCGCCTTCCAACTCCTTCAAAACAATTGCAACCTGAAGATCCAAATCAACCCGTTCTGAAACAATTTCCACAAGCGTGAGCTGTCCATAAGCCAATAAATCCTTTACAAGTTGCTGCATCCGTATTGCGGCTCCGTACTTTTCGCAATCAGGGCGAAATCATATCTTTCTTGGCGCCATAGGGGTCGCTCCTCCGATTGCCTAATGAGGCAGAAAACAACTACATGATTGTGTTACCAGCAAAGAAGCAAAAAGATTTGCGTCAGCAAGCATCCTTGTTTCAAGCTTTCAGGATGCCCCTGCAAATGAAGGTTCTGGTTCAGGACTGTCAAACTGAACTTTACTTCAGTGGTTCAGACTCCTGGACATCCGATCCGGAAGAAGCAATCGATTTCGGACACGTGCCGCGTGCCGCTGAATTCCTGCTCGAGTCACGGGGATTGCAAGCGGACATTATTCTTCATTTTGGTCACCCCGCTTACGATTTGCGTCTAAAGGGAACGAGATAAACCTGTTATTCGGAAAAGTTTTACACCCTCAGCCCCGTCGTTCCCGCTTCATTTCCGGCCGGTTCCCGGAGCATGAAGCGGGATGGTAGTCTCGATGCATGAGGTGTGCTTCGATTTGTTTCATCGTCTCCTGCATCTCTTTTTACTATCTGGCAGCCGGGAACGAAGGATAGTTGTGAGCAATTACCGGCGGCAGACTGGTGGTATCAGCCCAGAACGCATGAATTTTTTGGACGACGGCGGCCAACTCCTTCATGCTCTGCGGTTTCCCCACCCAGAAATTAGCTCCATATTCGTAAGCCTTTTGCATCTCGATTGCATCCTCGGAACCGCTCATGACGGTTACAGGGAGCGCGCGATAGCGAGGCTGAGCCCGCAACCATTCCAAAAACTCCCAACCCTGCATGCCTGGCAATTTCCAATCGAGCAGGATCAGCTCAGGCAAAGGAAATCTCCTTCGTTCCCCATACCCATTATGCCCCAGCAGGTAATCTATTGCTTCAGCCGCTCCATCCACCACCGCAACCGGTGGTCCCAGGGTTTTTCGTTTCAAGGCCAAACGTAATAACAAAGCATCATTTGAATTGTCTTCAACGACCAACATCTTCATACATCAATAATCCTTCTCAAGTTCACACAGGGGACGTAGGGTAAACGTCGGAAAATCTTTGCCAATAGGGTTAGAACCCCATTTAAGAGTCGAAAAGCCTGTGGTTCTCTAGGAGTTACTACATAACAGCATGAACCGAGGAACCATTCTCATCGTTGACGACAGTGAAGATGACATTTTCTTCATCCGGCGTGCGCTGACGCGGGCAGGAATCAGCAACCCGATACAGGTCATCGACTGTGGCGACGAGGCGCTTGCGTATTTGAAAGGGCTCAATCGCTATGCTGACCGTATTCAATATCCGCTGCCGTGCCTGACTTTCATGGACATTAAAATGCCGGGAAAGAGCGGATTGGAGGTTTTGGCGGAGATCAGAAATGATCCTCAATTAAAGAAACTGGTGGTTATCATGCTGACCACTTCGGGACATTCCAGGGACATCGCGCACGCAGCCACACTGGGCGCCAATTCCTATCTGGTCAAGCCGAGCGACACCGACAATTTAAACGACGTTTTCAAAAAGGCAGCGGATTACTGGCTCCAAGTGCATCAACACACTGATTTGTTGGAGACTTCGGCGTTCCATGCTGGTATGTGAGGTGACCGGCGTTGAGGGCCAGGCTTGCCCCGCCAAACTTTACGCGGCAGCAAAATCCGACCGAGTCATGCTGTTTTGAGCGAATTGTCAGGGCGATGATTCGAAGATTTACAGGCCAGGGAGCCACATGAAAGCATTTGTCCATGGATCGAAAGAGGTATATTTTGCCGGTCCGGACCACCAAATTTAGTTGGCGTTGAAAGCGCCAGAGTCTATGTTCCACGGAAATTAAAACATGAAATATATAACCTTTACGAACAAGCTGGCTCTGTTGCCGGCTCTGGTCGCCACATTAGCCCTGGCATCCACCACCACCTACGCACAGATGGGTCACAGTCCATCTAAGTCGATGAACATGGCGATGATGAAGCTTTTCGGGGACAACAACAATTTCACATCCAAAGCCGAAATCAGTATCAGCAAGGCGGGCAAAACCAGCACCACTATGCCGATCAATTTCGCACTGGCCGGTGATAAGATGCGCACAGACATCGACATGACCCAAATCAAGAGCACCGACATGCCAGCCAATGCCATGGCGATGATGAAGCAGATGGGAATGGATCAAATGAGCACGATCATGCTTCCCGAAAAGAAAATGACCTACATCATCTATCCCAGCTTGAAGGCGTATGCCGAACAACCGATGGACAAGGATGATGTCATTGATGCCACCAAGAATTACAAAATTGAGAAGACCGCACTCGGCAAGGAGACCATTGATGGTCATCCCACGCAGAAGAACAAGGTTGTCATGACGGATGACAAGGGGCAGAAACAGGAAGCCACGGTTTGGAATGCGACCGATCTAAAGGATTTTCCGGTGCAGATGCAGATGAATGAGGATAGCAACGTGGTCCTGATGCACTACAAAGACATCAAGCTGGGCAAGCCAGACGCCAACAAATTCGAAGTTCCCACCGGAATGACCAAGTACAGCTCCGCGCAGCAGCTCATGCAGGCTGAAATGACGAAACGGATGGGTAACGGCGGTGGCTTCGGCGCCCCTCCAGCTCAGAAGTAAGTGTATTGAGATTTATACCAACATGGAGTTAATTGTTACGTGTTGGTTCATTTTGAAGTTCTTTTGTCCACACGGCTCCTTGGGGGCCGTGTGGCCTTTTAGCCCCCAGAGGTATGAGGCAGGTCTGCGAATGCTTATTTGCATCGACTTCTCTTCTCTCAGGTCTAAACTGCACAGCTTTTTATGAGGATTGTAAATTTAAACCCGGACAGTGACATCGGCGCCAGCGCATGGTTTTTGGAACTGGAAGGACATCGACTTTTGATGGATGCCGGCGTGCATCCGAAACGGGAAGGCCGCGCGAGTCTTCCATTGTACAACCTGGTGGATAAGGAGGAGGTGGATGCCATTGCCATCACCCACTGCCACCATGACCATGTCGGCTCATTACCGGTGGCGTTGCGGTATTTTCCCAAGGCACACGTGCTCATGACGGAGTTAAGCTACTTTCTGGTTGAAAGGGTGCTCCACAATTCAGTGAACGTCATGACCCGCCAGCGGGACGAGATGGGGATCAAGGAATATCCGCTTTACACCCACGACCAGGTGGATGACATCGCACCGGTTTTCCAAGGCTTCAAGTACAACCGGGAAGTTGACTGGGCCGCCTTTCACAAAACGCGGGCCGGATTGCCCTCGCCAACCCTGGAGTTTTACGACGCGGGCCATGCGCTTGGTTCCGCCGGAGTCATGGTGCGTGGAGGTAAACAAACTGTTTTCTATACTGGTGATGTTTGTTTCCAGGATCAAACAATCTTGAAGGGCGCACGTTTTGAAGATGTCAAAGCTGACGTCCTCGTCATGGAGACCACCCGGGGCAATCGCGAAGTCCAAAAGGACTTTACCCGTGCAGCGGAGTTGGAACGCCTCTGCCAGGCGATTGAACGGGTGCAAAAGCGCAAGGGTTGCATCCTGATCCCTACCTTCGCACTGGGTCGCACACAGGAAATCCTGGCGATGCTGGCCTTGATGACCCGCTCGGGTCGTATCAGGCAACAGCCGATTTATATTGGCGGTCTGGGCCGGGTGTTCACGGAAATTTATGATTTGGAAGCTCACCGCACGCACCGGCAGCTTAGCAATCTGCAATTGCGCGAAGCCCTGAATTTGGTGGTTCTGGAGAAAGGTCAGGCGCAAAACATGAAGCTCTCCGGAGGGCGCATATTTGTCATGACTGCGGGGATGATGAGTGAAAATACCGCGGCTCACGACCTGGCCGCACGGATGATTGGCGACGAGCGCCAAGCCATTTTCTTCGTTGGCTACGCAGATGGTGACACACCGGGCGGGCGGCTCAAAGCAGCCAAGCCTGGTGAAACTTTTGTATTCAGTGGCTCAGCTGGCGAAGTCACCCGCAAGTGCGAACTGGAAGATTTCGATTTAACAGCCCATGCCAATCGCGAGGATTTGCTCGACTTTGTCAGCAGGGTTTCGCCACACACTGTCCTGCTGGGTCATGGTGATGAGGTTTCCCGCCAGTGGTTTGCGCAGCAAATTGTCGCGCGGCATCCCAAAATAAAGGTGATACAGCCCAAACCGGGGGAGAGCGTAAGTCTCCCGTAGCAAAAGATGGCTGGGAATGGAGCTTTCTTTTTATCTCCAACCCTTTGCGTCTTTGAGGATTTGCGGTTAAAAATAGGGCGTGCAAACGCGCTTTATCCTTGGACCTGCGGGGAGCGGAAAGACCTTCCGCTGCCTGACGGAGATTCGCAAGGTTCTGGCGGTCGAACCGGACGGCCCGCCTTTGCTGCTCATCGCGCCCAAGCAAACCACCTATCAGCTTGAGCGGCAGTTGCTCGCCTACCCTTCCGTGGCCGGGTACACACGTTTGCAGATTCTGTCGTTCGAGCGGCTCGCATTTTTTGTTTTCAACTCACTGCAAAAACCTCCTCCGCAGATGCTGGATGAGGAGGGACGGCTGATGGTGCTGCGGAGCCTGCTCGCCCGCAAACGCGATGAATTGAAACTCTTCCGTGCCAGCGCGCGCCTCGCCGGGTTTGCCCAGCATTTAAGCCGGGTATTGCGCGAACTGCAACACCATCAGCTTACGCCTGAATCACTCCACGAATTGGCCGAGCAAGTTCACGCGGTGGAAGGTCTCAGTTACAAGCTGCATGACCTGGGGACCATGCTGCGCGATTATTTGGACTGGCTGCAGGCCCATCACCTTCAGGATGGCGACAATCTCCTTACCTTCGCGACCGAGGTGCTAAGAGAACCTCACGCCCCACTCAACTTCGGTGAAATGTGGGTGGATGGCTTCACTGATTTATCTCCGCAGGAACTTGACCTGCTGGCCCAAATCATCCCGCACGTTCCACAAGCTACCTTGACCTTTTGCCTGGATCAGGTGCCGACCGAGCGCATTTCCTGGCTCTCCAACTGGTCTGTGCCGCGCCGAACCTATGACCGTTGTCAGAAACGCTTCGCAGGCTTGCCGAACGTCGAGCTAAGCAAGGAGCTCCTGGCGCGGCACATGAACCGGAGCCGGTTCCTGAACAATTCGCCGCTGCACCACCTGGAACAACATTGGGCCGAGCCCAAGCCGTTCGTGGATGCCGCCACTGCTGCGCGACCGTATTCCCTGCGCGAATCGTTGCGGGTGATTACGTGTACGAATCCCGAGGCTGAAGCCACGCTGGCTGCGCGGGAAGTTTTGCGCTTCGTGCGATCAGGCGGACGGTTTCGGGAAGTGACGATTTTGGTGCGCAAGCTCGATAATTATCACGAAGCCCTGGCCAATACTTTCAAACGCTACGATATCCCCTACTTCCTGGATCGCCGCGAAGCCGTCTCGCATCATCCGCTGGCGGAACTGACCCGCAATGCACTTCGCACCGTGGCTTTTTCATGGTCGCGTGATGATTGGTTCGCCGCGTTAAAAACCGGATTGGTTCCCGCGGAGGATACCGAGATTGATCGTTTGGAAAATGAAGCGCTGGCACGGGGTTGGAAGGGTTCCACGTGGCAGCATCCCATCTTGATCCATGACAATCCCGAGCTGACCGAGTGGGCCGAAAACCTGCGTCGCAAAATTGTCCCGCCTTTCAAGAATCTGGCAGTAAATATGGGGCAGCAAAGCAACCGGCCATCGGGCAGGCATCTGGCCGCAGCGTTGCGTGATTTCTGGCAGTCACTGAAAGTGGACGAAACCTTGCAGGAATGGAGCGATGCTGAAATCGCCGGCTCGGATTCGCAACTCGCACCGCCCATTCACCTCACCGTGTGGGAACAGATGAATGCCTGGCTGGAAAACGTGGAACTGGCGTTTCCGACTGAAACGTTGCCGTTGCGTGAGTGGCTGCCCATTCTCGAAGCGGGCCTGGCCAACCTGAACGTGGGTGTGATTCCGCCAGCGCTGGACCAGGTGCTTATCGGCGCCATCGACCGCTCGCGTAATCCGGATATCCGCCTGGCTTTGGTTCTGGGGATGAATGAAGGAGTATTTCCAGCGCCGCCGGAACAATCTGTTCTGCTGACGGACGCGGATCGCGAGGAGCTTAAAAAGAAGGACGTTGAACTGGGCGCGAGCACGCGCCAACAAATTGGCCACGAACGTTATTACGGGTACGTTGCCTGCACGCGCGCCCGTCAACGCGTGGTCCTGACCTCCGCGATCTTTGATGCCGCAGGAAAACCGCTGAATCCATCTCCTTTCCTCTCACAACTCAAGCAACTTTTCCCTTCGCTTGAAACCGAAACTTTTCCAAAGAGTTTGGACTGGCGCAAAAGCGAACATGCGAATGAACTAATTGTGCCGTTGCTGCGCAATCAGGTCCAAAGCCCGATATCAAAGGTCCAGGGTGTATCGGCGTTGAACAAGTTTCCGGCGCTGGCGGCGTTGCGCGAGCGATTGAAACATTTTTCAACCACGCCAACTGAAGAATCGCTTTCACCAGAGCTGGCGGAACGGCTTTACGGCCCGGCCTTGCGCACATCCGTGAGCCGGATGGAACAATTCGCCGCCTGTCCGTTCAAGTTTTTCGTCCACTCCGGCCTGCGTGCCGAGGAGCGAAAGAAGTTTGAGTTGGATATACGGGATCAAGGCAATTTTCAACATGAAGTGCTCGCGAGTTTTCATGAGCAGTTGAAGACAGAAAATAAACGGTGGCGTGACATCAGCCCACAGGAAGCGCGGGAACGCATCAAGTCCATTGCCCTGACCATGATGGTGAGTTATCGCGATGGTTTGTTGCAAGTCAGTGAAGAAACGCGCTTCACTGCGCGCGTGCTTACCGAATCGTTGCAGGATTTTGTCGAGACGCTGGTGGGTTGGATGGGGCAGCAATATGCGTTTGATCCCAAGGCGGTGGAACTGCCTTTCGGAGAGGATTTGTTCCCAGCATGGGAGCTTGAACTCGGCAAAGACCATAAACTCCTGTTGCACGGACGCATTGATCGCATCGATATCTGCCGCGAGTCGGAGGATGCCGAGGAAGCGCTTTGCGTGGTGGTGGATTACAAGTCGAGCCAAAAGCAGCTCGATCCGTTGCTGATGGAGCATGGACTCCAACTTCAATTGGCAGCGTACCTGAATGTTCTCCGCCATTGGCCTGATCCGCGTCCCATCTTCGGCGTGCAACGATTGATTCCCTCAGGCGTGTTTTACGTAAATCTGCGTGGCCGATACGATCGGGAACAAAACCGTGATCTGGCATTGGCAGCCAGTGAATCCGCGCGCAAACTCGCCTACCGCCACTCAGGCCGGTTCGATGCGGGCGTGTTGTCCAGGCTGGATCAGCGCCCGGGTGTGAAGGAAGGCGACCAGTTCAATTTTCGCCTGACCAAGGATGGGAAGATTCATGGCAATTCAAAGGAAGCGATGGAGACTCAGGCTTTTGCGATGTTGCTGAACGGGGTTGAAACTTCCTTAACCTCAATGGGGCAGGCAATTTACTCAGGAGTGGCCAAGTTGGATCCGTATCGGAAGGGAACCATGACGGCTTGCGAGGGTTGCGATTATAATTCCATCTGCCGCGTCGATCCATGGGTGCATCAGTTTAGGGTGTTGCGGAAAGCTGAGGAGGCATGAGGGCGGAGTAAAACCGAGAAAGCTTCCTGCCTGCAGGATTTTGCAACTCGCCATTTCGCCATTGGCAGCTTATACTAAAAACTTAAATTGATTCAGAAATGCGGGCTCTTACCTGTTATTTCCATTTCAAATTGCGTCCATGAGTTTTACCCCTGCACAACAGGAAGCCATTATTGCGCGCGGAAACGTGCTCGTCGTCGCCGGAGCCGGGACCGGGAAGACCCGCACGCTGGTGGAGCGTTGCCTGCATTGCCTGGTGGAGGAAAAGCCGCCGACTTCGCTGGATGAAATTCTCATGGTTACGTTTACGGATGCGGCGGCGGCGGAAATGCGTCAACGTATCCGGGCCCGGCTGGAGCAGGAATTGGCGAAACATACGGACGACTTGCGTTGGACGGAGCAGTTGACCATTTTCGATACAGCGCACATCGGCACACTGCATAGCTTTTGTCTGCAATTGGTGCGGCAGCATTTTTATGAACTGGAACTGGACCCGCAATTGACGGTGCTGCCCGAGGAGGAGGCGCGGTTGCTGGCGGATGAGACGTTGGAAAATTTGTTACAGTCCCATTATGCGGGTGACGCGGAAGGGGCTGAGGCAGTGCAACAGTTAATCCAGGTTCAAGGTCGCGGGTGGGATCAACCGATCCGAACGCTGGTCCTGCGGCTGCATCATTACACGCAAACGCTTCGTGATCCGGCAGACTGGTTAAAATCGCAACTCGAGATGTTCGCCTCGCCCGAGCCGGCACAATGGCGCACATGGCTTATCGAAGGCATTACGGATTGGCGCAACCGATGGTTACCGGCGTTGCAGAGTGAAAAGTCCGACAACTTGAAGGCCACCGAATGTTGCAGGGCGTTGGCGAGCCTGCTGGAGAATCCCTCGTTGGAGCAAGGCGCGGAAGCGTTGGAAAACATTTGGGCAGCCGATCTGGAGTGGCCACGAGGTAAAAAAACCGATTGGCGCAAGCCATTGGAGGATTTTTTGGAGGAGGCCACTTTCCTCAGATCCCTGGCGAGAAAGACAAAAGAGGTCGACCCGCTGGCGGAGGATTGGGATTGGATTCGCGGGCAAATGACGAGCCTGTTGGGATTGGCAGAACAGTTTAGTGCCGCGTTCAGCCTGGCCAAGCGGGAGTTGGGAGTGGTTGATTTTCATGATTTGGAGCAGCACTCGTTGCAATTGCTGTGGGATCGTAACACGAAACAAGCGACCGCAGTGGCGCGACAGTGGCGCAAGAAATTGCGGTTCGTTTTCGTGGACGAATACCAGGACATCAACGATGCGCAGGATGCCATTCTCAAAGCCTTGAGCCGTGAGGGCGAGGAGTCGAACCGCTTCCTGGTGGGCGACGTGAAGCAGAGCATTTATCGTTTCCGCCTGGCTGACCCGCATATTTTCCAAAATTATATCGAGACCTGGCGAGGCGCGGATGGAAAAGCGATTCCGTTGGTGGATAATTTTCGGAGCCGGGAAGCCATTTTGAATTTCATCAATTCGCTGTTTGAGGGATTGATGCGCCGCGACATTGGCAGCGTGCCCTACGACGATGAAGCGAGATTGCGCTTTGGAAATGCCGAAAATCGGGTGGACCTCAGTTGTGCGAAGGAAGATGCACCGAGGGTTGAGTTGCATCTGCGGCTCAAAGGCAGCCTGGAGGCGAAGGACATGCCCGAAGGTGAAGGCGAAGGTTCGCGGGCTTGGACTGAGATGATGAATCTCGAAGAGGCGGAAAAAGAAGCACGGTTGATTGGCAAACGGTTGCTCGCCTTAAAGGCCGAGAAGCACCTGGCGTGGGATGAACATACCAAAGCGATGCGACCGGTGACCTGGAGTGACATGGCGGTTTTACTACGTTCGCCAGCTCGCAAAGCTGAGAGTTATGCGAAGGAATTCAGCCGATTGGGCATTCCCCTGCTGGTGGCACGCGGCGGCTTTTACGAGAGCATGGAAGTCACCGACCTGTTGAGCTTATTGCAACTATTGGACAATCCGCTGCAGGACGTTCCCACGCTGGCAGTGTTGCATTCGCCATTGGTCGGCATGTCCCTCGATGAATTGGCAACGATCAGGCTGAAGCTGACGAAGGGACCGATTTGGATGGCATTGCGCCGGTTCCATGAATCAGATGAAGAGCATGCTGGCTGGAAAAAAGCTGATCGGTTTCTCAAGAACTTTGCATCGTGGCGTCGATTGGCGAGACAGGTTTCGCTGTCACGGTGCCTGGAAGCGGTGCTGAGCGAAACACATTATGCCGCGTGGTTGTTGACGCAGCATCGGGGGGAGCAACGCCACGCGAATGTTCAACGATTGTTGGGTTTGGCACAGCAATTTGATCGATTCCAACGCCAGGGATTATTTCGCTTCCTCCGTTTTATCGATGCGCAACAAGCGGCTGAAACCGAACCGGAGGTTGCGGCCGTGGCTGAGGAAGATGCGGTCAGCCTGATGAGCGTGCATCAAAGCAAAGGTTTGGAATTTCCGGTCGTGGTGGTGGCGGATCTCGGCAAGCCGTTCAACATGATGGATCTGCGGGCTGAAATCATGCTGGATGACAAGTTTGGTCTTTGTCCCCAGGTAAAACCGCCGCACACCGGGCAGCGTTATCCCAGCCTGCCCTACTGGCTGGCACGCCAACGGCAGAAGCAGGAGATGCTCGGCGAAGAGATGCGCCTGCTTTACGTTGCGTTGACGCGTGCGCGGGATACTTTGATTTTAACCGGCAGCATTTCGGAGCCGGTTTTCAACAAACGCTGGCTGGAAACATCCGAGTTGACTGCGGCCACGCTGCTGGCGGCGCGAAACTTTTTGGATTGGCTGGCCGGTTGGTGCACAAAAATCACAGGCACAGTTTTGAAGGAAAATCAGGGAAGAAATTCCCTGTTCTGCTGGAAGGTGTATGAGGACGACACGCATTTGATTGAGACATCCCCGTCGGCAGCCAGCGAGGCAGAAAAGATGGAGCAAACCAGCGTTCCGATGGATGCTGCTTCCTGGAAGAAGCTACAGCAAAAACTCTCATGGATTTATCCTCATAGTGCGGCGACACATGAACCTGCCAAGACTTCTGTTTCCGCGTTGCGACGTCGAATGGCTGAGGACATTGAGACGGAAGCCCGGCCTTTATTTGAGTTGAAGAGCGCCAATCCCCAAACTAAGGCGCAGCAGCGCAAAAATGGGAATAACAATTCCGAACGTCTTTCAGCCGCTGAAGTTGGCACGACGCATCATTCATTTCTACAAATGGTTTCTCTGGAGCGGGTTGGCAGTGTGGAAGAATTGAGACGGGAGGCGAAGCGACTGGAAGCGGAGCAACTCCTCACTGTGGAAGAAGCCGGTTCGCTGGATTTTCCCGCACTGGCGGCATTTTGGAAATCGGAGCTGGGGTTGAGAATTCAAAGGCAATCCAGGCACGTTCGCCGTGAGTTGGCTTTCACGGTGCGCTTTTCCCCGGAAGAAGTGGCAGGCAACACGCCCAAGGATCCGGAACTGTTTGACGAAGAATTTGTCGTGGTGCAAGGCGTGGCTGATCTCACGGTATTGTTGCCAGACCAAATCTGGCTGGTGGATTTCAAAACCGACCGAATCACCAGCGCAGAACTGGCGGAAAAAGTTAAGATCTACGAACCGCAGCTACAGCTTTATGCGCAGGCTCTTGCTCGCATTTATCATCGTCCGGTCACTGAGACGCAGCTGTATTTTCTGGCCTTGAAACGTTCGGTTGCGGTCAAAACCGGACGATCCAACAAACTGTCGCAGACTGAAGTTTGACTTCAGGCTAATCCCCTCAGAGCAACGTCTGTTCTTCGAGGTTGGGAGGGACGGACTGGCCGTTCACTTGCATGGGTGCAGGATCTCCTCCTTGCGTCATCTCCTCCACGGCGATTTCAGGGGCTGCCTCCACGAACTCCTCCACTCTCTCGAGGATCTCGGTTTGCAGCGTAACCAAGGCAGCACGGAGTAATTGTCCCTGGAAGCTGTAACCGGTGGCAACGACTTCGCCCACTTTCGCGTCAGGCTGAGGCTGCGCATTGGTATCGGCCAATTGATGGAATTGAGGATCGAAGGGATCGCCGGCATTGGGGATGAACGGAGCCAAGCCGGTGCGCCGGGCAACGTCGCGACAGGCATTCTGAAAATTGCCGAGTTGCTCGATCAAACCAGATTGAGCGGAACGAATCGCGGCTTGATGCAGGGCATACGTGTGGTCCAGCATGCGGATGATTATTTGCAGCCACTCGCTTTCAGCACGCTTGAGTTTTTCCACTTCCAGGCGCAGATGCGCCTTTTCGCCATCGTTGGCCTTTTGCAGGAATTCAGTAAAACCTTGTGCTTCAGCGGCGATTCGTTGAGCGACTTCATCAGCGGTGCTGACCGTTTTTGCCGAGTGTTCCTGGACGTTTTGCCATTGGGCAGTGGCGGCACCAATCTGAGCGGCCAACTGTTCTACATTTTGGATCTGTGACACCGCAGAGGTGAGTGTGTTGGTTTCGCTCAATTTCAGCGCAGCGCGATATTCGAGCAGAAAGGGAAGCACCGCGATCCAGGCGCCCAAGGCGCCGCAAAGAACAAAGAAGAGCATCTGCCAACCCGTCATGGGACGGGTGCTCTGATGGTAGATAATATAGGCGAGACCAACCAGAATAGCGTCTCCGATGATGAATGGAATTTTGGACAGCTTGGGCTCAGTCTGATTCATATGGGACATATCATGTAGAGGAAGCGGAACCAAAGTTCAAGACTATCAAGCAGCCCCTGTTTCAGCTCTGTCTTAATAATGGACAAAGTGTCCACGTTTGAAGGCAGTTCACGTGTAATCATGCTTCGATAAAAAAATCTCCATCCCAACAGTCCATCTGGTTCTGATTGGCAAAGGACTTGCTGTCTCACTGCCGGGCCGGTTTCAGCACAAATGAAAGTTATAACAGGCATTGGCCCACGTAGAATATGAATTTGATTAAACCGATCAACAAAGCGCGCTCGAGCCGATCAGCCTTCACCTTTATTGAGGTAATGGTGGGGATGGCGATCATGCTGGTTTTATTTACCTCCTTGTTTGCTGGATTGACCATGGGACTGAGCGTGACTCAAATGTCTCGTGAAAATCTGCGCGCAACCCAGATTATAACGGATAAATTGGAAGGTCTTCGGCTTTATACCTGGGGTCAATTGACGGATCCCAGCTATCTCAACACCTCTTTCGCGAACTACTTTTTCGAAACCAATAACATCCAATCGACCAACAGCCAGGGAAACGGAATTATTTATACTGGCACTATCACAGTAACTAATTTTCCATTCGCCACCTCATATACTACGAACTGCCGGCTCGTGACAGTCACGGTCGGTTGGTCTTCAGGAGGGGTTGACCACTCTCGCAGCATGGTGACAGTTTACAGTGAAAAGGGTTTACAAAACTACGTTATTTACGGCAATTAACCAGCGTCCAAAATGAATTTAAACAGACACTCAAAAGAGTCCATTGCGAAGAACCGCAATGGTTGGACGTTGGTGGAAATGATGATCTCAGTCGGACTCGGGGCGGTTATCATGGCCGCAGTTGCAAGCACCTATATTTTCAGCAATCGCACACTTGATGCAACGGCGAATTACGCCGAGTTGGACCGCCAAAGTAGAAATGCGTTGGATAAAGTCACAGGTGTCGTCCGTGAGGTCGCCAAGGCCACAAGCATCAGTCCTACAAGCGTGGATTTGCAAACACTGCCTGATGCCGCAAACCATTTCTACACGGTGACTTTTAGATCTAATAACAACACCTTAGAATACATTGGTACTAATGGGACAACCACTGTCCTTCTAAAGGGGTGCTCGTATTTTCATTTTAGTTATTTTCAAAGAACCCCCCTCCCCAACACCACAATGCTTTTTAACCCCGCATCAAGCGCTGATGACACCAAGGTGATTATCATGGACTGGGTTTGCAAGAAAACCAACTACATGAGCATCACCGATTCAGAGAGTATCCAGACTGCAAAGGTTGTCCTTCGTAATTAACAAAACCCGTATAAGTATGAAAATAATACGCTCCTCACACAACTCATATCGAGGCAGTATGATCATTATCGCCCTGACAGTTGTGGCCATTACTGCAATCATGTTGGGAAGTTACCTAACATTGGTTCAGTACCAAACTGCCTCCGTGGCGAGATCGCAGGCTTGGAACGCCTCCGTTGCCGTGAGTGAAGCTGGTATTGAAGAAGGGATGTCTCTGATGAATAGATGCTATCCGAGTCCCAAAGGTGATAAGTGGATCTGGACGGCAGGGATTACCTCCGACAACTGGAGTCCGTGGGCAAGCAACATCACGTCCATCCATCGCGATATTTATACCAACGGTTATGGCGTGTACAGTTATGACGTGGCAATCAACATCACTGGCGGAAACCCGGTGATCACTGCCACCGGTTTTGTGCCTTTTGCATCAACTCCATGGATATTTGGCTCGAACCAATTTGTGGGGCTGTCATTCCCGTTGCAACCTTTTGTGGCCGCAGCCGGTCTGTCGAGTGGTGGCCAGTCAGCGGGTAAAATTACGCGGGTGGTTCAGGTCGATACCAAACTTGATATTATTTTCACCAGGTCCCTATCCACCAGTAACGACATCACTATGAACGGGGGTATCCTGGTGGATAGCTACAACTCCACGAACATTGCTTTCAGCTCTTGGGTGACGAATGCCACCTGGGGGACGAACTTGGTTTATAACCCCAACAAACGGAGCGATCATGGAGACGTGGCGACCGACTCATCGTTGGCAAATGCCGCCGATTTAGGCAAGGCCGATATCTATGGCACACTGCATACCGGCCCAGGCAGCACTAACACCACGGCGTCTCTCGGAAATGGTGGCGCGGTTGGAAGCCTTGACTATATCAACAAAGGCGGTACCGGCTTTCAATCAAACTCATGGTCGTATGACATGAACGTCTCCTTCCCGCCCGTACCCGTCCCAACGACTGGGTCGCCTCCTACACCAAAAACAGGCAGTTATCTAGGAACAAACTATACATATAGTTTATCGAGCGCCGATCAAATCTACCAACTCAATCAACCCCTGAGCGGAACGGTTGTTGTAACCGCTCCGAACACAATCCTGTGGGCTAAAGCAGGGATTAGCTTTTCAGGACAGGATGGTCTCTATATTGCCCCAGGTGCCAGTGTGCAAATCTATGTAGGTGACAACAGTGGCAGTCCAGTACCTTGCAACCTTACCGGTCAAGGCGGCATGAATGCGAACGGTTATGCGGTAAATTGTCAACTTTACGGCCTGGCCACCTGCACCAGCATTTCCATGAGCGGCAATGCCGCTTTTGTGGGAACCATTTATGCCCCGTATGCAGACCTGACCGGTAACGGTGGCGGTAAAGACCCCAACGATGTCATGGGCTCCATCATAGTAAAGAGCGCGACGTTCAATGGGCACTTTAGTTTCCATTTTGATGAAGCTCTGGCAACCAGCGGCCCCGCGCGGGGGTGGATTGCCAGAAACTGGCGGGAGATCAATTACACAGGCAATTAAAGATTTATCACTCAGGCGCTGCCCGGCGGGCAGCGCCTTTTTTTTGTACCTATCGAGGGCATCTCTCCATCCTAAATATTGTCAGGAAGAAGGTGGTGGGAATGCACAGATAGCGCTGGTTGATTCCGCTTCGGATTGGCTGCCTCGAGTTGTTTAAAATCGCGGGCCGAAGCGGGGGGGGTATTTGGCCGGGTTTCCAGCCCGTTGGGCTTCGCTAAGATAAGGCCGGTCCTTTGGACCTAATATACGTCGGGACGGTTCATCAACACCTGGAACCCACTCAGGCTTGGCGGCGAAGTCAGAGTTCGAGTGCTTTAAGCTTTGACTCTTTTAGCGGTCATCCGGCAAATATCTCCTGTGCGCACCTGTGTCATTTTCAACCCAACTGCCAAAGGCGACAAGGCGAGACGGTTTCGTCGCAATCTGGACCGTATTGGGGCAGAGTGCACGTTGAAGCAGACCACGCACGCCGGGGCGGCACGCACACTGGCGGCGGAAGCGGTACAGGAAGGTTTTAACATCATCGTCGCGGCGGGTGGTGATGGGACCGTCAATGAAGTGCTGAACGGCATCGGGGATGCGCCTGACGGATTTAAGCGTGCGTGCCTGGGTGTGTTTCCACTGGGAACGGTAAATGTCTTTGCGAAGGAGCTGGGTTTACCAACGGAGATCAGCCAAGCCTGGGAAATCATCAAAGCGGGACAAGAGACCACCATCGATTTGCCAGCGGTGAAGTTTGCCGGGGCAGGCGGCGCTTCCGAGAGCCGTTATTTTGCACAATTGGCAGGCGCAGGTCTGGATGCCCGGGCGATTGAGTTGGTAGACTGGCAATTGAAGAAGAAGCTGGGACCCCTGGCTTATGTGTGGGCGGGAATGATGGCCTTGCGAGGCAAACCTGCCCAGATCACGGTGACCAATGGAACATCCTCAGCCACCGGGGCGTTGGTACTCGTCGGCAACGGCCGGTTTTATGGCGGCAGATACCGCGTTTTTCCAGAGGCCGACCTGCAGGATGGACAATTGGAAGTAGTGGTGTTTCCGCGGGCGAACTGGCTGACCCTGGCACGGTGTAGTGGAATGTTTTTGGCCGGACAGGCTTTGCCAGCCAGCGTGGCGAAATCGTTCAAAGCTCATACACTTACTCTCACCAGCACCTCCCCTACTCCACTGGAAGTAGATGGTGATAATATTGGGCATTTGCCAGCGGTGATGTCGATTCAACGGCAGGCGTTGCGGGTGGTGGTGCCGGGAAAGGGATGAGGGCTCCAGCTTCGAGGATGTCGAGTCATGGTAGCAGCAATCGAAGGCGACGGTTGATTTTTTGGGATAATGGTTGTCTCGGGCGGGAGGTTGTGTTCTAAAAAGGCGAACCAACTGAATCCTTTTGCAGACGGAACGTCAGATAATGAAACAACAATTATGTCATTGAAAAACAGATTTCTCGGCGGAGTGGCGTGCGCGGCATCCCTGGTTGCGTTGAATTTCAGCCCTGCCCTTTTGGCGGAACCGATTCCGGCTTCCTGCAAGGTGGGCGACTTTGTCGTGGGCTGCCAGGCTTATACGTTCAATCGATTCAGCGTCATGGAAGCAATCGAAAAGACAGCGCAAGCCGGTGGCACGGTCATTGAGTTCTATCCGGGGCAAAAACTGTCGCCGGAGCAGCCGAAGGCGAAATGGGATCACAATGCGTCACCGGAAACCATCAAGATGGTGAAGGATCAACTCGCCAAATATCACATTCGCCCGGTGAGTTATGGAGTGGTTTATCCGAAGGGCGGCGAGGCGGAGTGGCGGAAGATTTTTGATTTTGCCAAAGAAATGGGCTTGTACAGTATCACCACGGAATCGGTTGGCGAATTGGATCTGATTGAAAAGTTGGTGAAGGAATACGACATCAAGGTGGGCATTCACGAACATAAGAAGCGGCCTGATGATGCGAACTATAAGATTTGGGACCCGAATTATGTGTTGAGCCTCGTGAAGGATCGTGATGCACGCATTGGGGCCTGCGCGGATACGGGGCACTGGGCAAGCTCCGGAGTGACACCGCTGGAAGGCATAAAGATTTTGAAGGGGCGCATCGTGAGCCTGCATCTGAAGGAACGGACCGAGATTGGCAAACAATTGCCGGATGCGATTTATGGCACCGGAGTTTCCAACATCAAAGGAATTCTGGATGAGTTGAAGGACCAGAAATTCGAGGGGCCGATTGATATCGAGTACGAGAATAATTGGGATCATTCCGTCCCGGACGTGGCACAGTGCATCGGTTTTGTGCGCGGGTATAGCACTGCGAAGTAAGCGATTTCTCAAAATTGAGACGGAGTTCGGGTAAGACCTGGACTCCGTTTTGTTGTAAGAGCCTGATTTAAAATTATGGAGGGTGCTGTTTTCGCGCAAAAGGCTGTATGGCAAGGCGCGACGAAGGAGAATATCCCTGGTGGATCTTCGACTGAGGAGCAACGCCGCCAGACGGCCTTTTGCGCGAAAACCCTCCGGGCGGCGGTGCTTTTGGCCGCGGCCGGCGTTAGCTCGGCCTTCACAGCCCGCTGCGGGGATGCTCCGGCCTCGCCGCCTTGCCGCAGCCAAAATCTCCAACCGCAGCACCCTCCAGAATTTTAAAACAGGCTCCAAGGAGGGGTTTGAAGCTTTGCCCAGGTATTTGGCAAAGGACTTGCTGACTACAAGCCTCGTTGTGAGGAAGACCCACTCATTGATTATCGAAGGATTTCGCCGTGGTTGTCACGGTTTGCGACGGTTCCATCTGATTTTGTCTGCCGGACTGCGTTTCAGCGGACGAGAAACCTTGCGGGTGGCCGCAGTTGCCATTTTTCTAATGGCATTCGGACTTTCGACGTTCCTGATTTCTGCCCGGGGAGACGACATGCCATTTATCACTGGCATCGTCCGAACAAATCCCCCCATCTGCTTGATCTCTTATACGAACTGCAACGATACGAATTTTGACTATTTAGTGCAGAGCTCCACCAATTTGGTGGACTGGGCAGGTTCTCCAGCCGTGCAGGGAGCGACGACGAACACAACAGCGGTTTGCTCTGTGGTCGAGCCAGGGAACCAATATTTCCATCGTGTGGTCAAGGTGCCTCACACCAATGGCTTTTTATTTGCTCTTATTGAGGCTACAAACAACATCCACATGAATGGAAGCAACGTGATAGTTGACAGCTATAGCCCAGGCGGCACGAATTACTACACGGGGACGAATACGTTCCCGACAAATTTATTCGGGGGAAACACGAACATATGGCACTATCCATAACGGCCCTAACAGTTCGACCAATATAGTGTTCTTCGGTGCACCGGGTTCGGTTCAGTAAAAAAGAAAATTAAAGGAGCGATGAATAAAATGTGGATTTCCTGCTTTAAGGCGGGCATGTGGTTGGTGGTTTGCGTCGTTGTAACGTTGGTCTGCGGGAGGTTTTCTGTCCGGGGTGAGGACGCGCCCTTCATCACTCGCTTTGTTCGAACGAATTCACAACCCCTTTGCTGGATTTCGTACACGAATTGTAGCGACAGAAATTTCGACTATTTCGTGCAGAGTTCGAGCAATCTGGTCGATTGGGTGGACACCCAGGCGGTGCGAGGGTCAATATCGAACAGGACAGTGATTAGATCCGTGGTGATTGCGTCACCCAAGCAAAGCTTCCATCGCATCGTCAAGACGCCGCACATCAATGTTCCGATGTTTTCCATGGCCATTCAGGCGGGTTCGAACATTACCTTCATGGGAAACGGTATTGTAATTGACAGCTTTGATTCCAGTTCCAGTGTTTACAGCAGTTGGTCAACGAATTCGCTATGGGGAACCAATCTGGTTTATGACATCCTTAAACGCAATGATCATGGAGATGTCGGGACCGACTCATCGTTGACAGATTCTGCCATGCTGGGCAATGCGGCCATTTACGGCAAATTGCACACCGGTCCAGGCAGTTCAACCGCCACCGCACAAATTGGCGCGAATGGTATCGTTGGAGATCTGGCTTTTCAGGCTGGCGGCGGCAACGGCTTTCAAACTAATGCCTGGTTGTACGACATGAACGTCGCCTTTACTCCTGTGGTGGCACCAAGTGGCCCCGCCCTTCCAGCACCAAGCTATAGCACCTATTCTAACATCATCAGCGTTTTCAATTTCAATCAGGCTGATCAGCTCTACGTACTCAACCAACCGCTGAATGGACAGGTTGTCGTGAGCGCTCCAAATGTTGTAATATGGGCAAAAGCAGGGATCAACTTCTCTGGTACCACAGGCGGACTCTTCATTGCCCCGGGCGCCGGTGTAGTCATCTACGTAGGCGACAACAGCGGCAGCTCAGTAAGCGTCAACCTTAACGGTCAGGGCGGCGTCAATGCCAATGGCTACGCAAAGAATTGCCAAATCTACGGCATGACTACCTGCACCAGCATCGATATGGTCAGCTATGCCGCCTTTGTGGGAACCATTTATGCTCCCAATGCAGACCTGCGGGCTGGCAGTGGCGGTAATAATACCGCGGATTCCAGTGGAGCCATCATTGCAAAAAGCATCACATTGAGTGGGCACTGGAATTTCCATTACGATGAGAATTTAAAAAATAGTGGGCTGTATTGGTAAGATAAGAAAATCCAGGGAGCCATGAATATTGTGCGAGTAACGCGTTTTAAAGCGGGTATCTGCTCGGTGGTTTGCGTCGTTGCAATGTTGTTAGGTGGGAACTTTTCTGCGAATGGACAACAACTGGCTCCATCGTTGGATTTACCCGCAATGCGTGGAGGCGGCCAACTGCAGCTCAAGGTGCGGGGGATTGGAAATTTTGTTTATGAGCTGCAGGGCTCGCAGGATTTGACGAACTGGGTTCCGGTGCAGCAACAGACAGCCGATTGGTTCACGAATACTGCAGCTTTTCAATTTCCAGCCACGAACCAGTGGCGGTTTTTTCGGGCATTGGGAGTCAGGGAAAGCAACCATCCATTGTTTCAGGCCGGTTTGATGACGTTAAACAGCATCGATTTAAATGGGAATAATTTTCTTTCCGATAGTTACAATTCATATAGCAACTATTTCAGTTCCTGGGTGACAAACGCCGTGTGGGGAACGAACCGTGTTTATAATGTAGCCAAACGCAACGATCATGGCGATGTGCTTGCGATGGGAGGAATCACAAACGCTCCGGATATCGGATCGGCAGACATTTATGGAAGGCTTGGGACGGGACCAGCAGGCGCAATCTCAATCGGTCCGAATGGAGCAATAGGCCAGATGACATGGCAGAGCGGTACAATCTCTGGGATTGAACCGGGTTTCAGCAGCGATCAGATGAATATGACATTTCCCTCCGTAGCGGCACCAACTGGGGCCGGTCTCCCACCGCCAAGCTACAGCACCTATTCTAACATCGCCGGCGTTTTCAATTTCAATCAGGCTGGTCAACTCTACGTTCTCAACCAACCGCTGAGTGGACTGGTTGTTATAAGCGCTCCAAATGTAGTAATATGGGCCAAAGCAGGGATCAACTTCAGCGGCCATGATGGACTTTTTATTGCGCCGGGCGCCAGTGTAGTCATCTACGCTGGTGACAGCTCTGGCAGCCTAGTAAGCTCCAACCTTAACGGTCAGAACGGCGTCAATGAAAATGGCTACGCAAAAAATTGCCAGATTTACGGCTTGCACACCTGCACGTGGATTTCAATGAATGGATACGGGGCTTTTGTAGGAACCATTTATGCACCAAATGCCGATCTGATCGGCGGCGGCGGGGGCGGAAATCAGGTAGCTGATTGGATGGGGGGCATTGCAGTAAAAAGCATAACGCTAAATGGCCACTTAGATTTCCATTTTGATGAAGCGTTATTGTTGGATGGGCCAGGCAGTCCACCGTAAGGAGCGTAAATTTCCCCGCCCTTATTGATGTGGTCGAGCTTGAGCAATAGAATGGCGGAGAGGGAGAAGGCTCTGGATGTTAAATGGTGGGTTGGCAGGGACTCGAACCCTGGACCAATGCCTTAAATGAACATCGTTCCATACCGCTTTTACCTTTATTGACTTTCGCTAAGTGTATCCGATGAGAGAGTAAAAGAGAGCTGAAAGACATAAAAACCATTACTGGCTACCGCACCAGAATTTTAATCGTCGCTTGAGTCGCTTCCCGTCTGTTGCTCAGTAGCGGCAGACCATTCCATCCGCCCATTACTATAAATTGAAGTAGTTGATGAGGCGGTATTATTATAAACCCTCAGGCTTCTGCCGTTCAGTTTTTGAGGCCATGTAGCGAACCACAGCTTCCGTGCGCGAACTGACGTGCAGCTTGTAAAACACGTGCTTAAGGTGACTGCAAACTGTGTCGATGCTCAACTCCAGCTTGCTGGCAATTAATTTGTTGGAGTAGCCTTGCGAGAGCAGCAACAAAATCTGTTCCTCCCTTACAGAAAGGCGCACAGATTCGTCACGGTTTTTGGCATTCCTGCGAAACGACTCGATGACCCGACGTGCAATTTGTCCGGTCATTGGCGCCCCTCCGCGCAACACTTCCAGCAAGGCGGTTCGCAAATCAGCCGGCTTTGTTCGCTTCAATAGATAACCATCTGCCCCCGCTTCGAGTGCCAGGAAGACCAGTTCCTGATCATCCATGGCCGTGAGAATAACGATCTGAGTCTGGGGTAGCAGAACCTTAAGTCGTGCCGTGCATTCAATGCCTGACATGCGAGGCAGAAAAATATCCATCAAAATCACATCCGGTTGCTCTTGCGGAATGATTCGCAGGGCTTCTTCTCCACTGGTGCAGGCACAAACGCAGGCAAAGTCAGGAAAGGAGTTGAGCAACCGCGTCCAACTCTCCCGCACCTCGGGCTGGTCTTCAACCAGGGCCACTTTGATTCGCTTCTCCGTTGAAGAGTCAACGGCCTGGCTGGCACTGGCCTGCTTCGTATTTCTAGCAGTTGGTCGGATCATGGATTTTTGCGCCTTCATTCTCCCGGGACTGTTTCATTTCATTGCCTGGCGTGGAAAACCTTTTTGCTTTCAAAATCCAGTCCCACGGCCGCTGGCGCCAATGGGTTAAAGGGATCGCAAACTCAACACGGCATCCGTGACCGGGCTTGCTGGTAACGAGGCAATTGCCCCCGAGTTCTTTCATTCGTTGTGACATGTTGGTCAAGCCATTCCGCCCCGCTTTTGCTTTCGCCATGTCAAAGCCCTTGCCATTGTCCTGTACCACCACGATAAGCTTTTGGCGTTGCCACCGGATTTGCAGCAGTAACTCGGTGGCTCCAGAATGTTTGACCGCGTTATTAAAGGTTTCCTTGATGGCCATGAGGAGGCTGCGCCGGAGGGGCAGATCAAATCGCGCAGCCGACATTTCCGGATCAGCATCAAATATACATTGGATGGAGGTAAGCTTGAAGAATTCCTGTGCGTAACCGCAGACGTAGGATGCAAAATCACGCAACGTATCCCGCCTGGGATTTACCGCCCACAGAATTTCATCCACGCTGGACAAAAGCCCGCGGGCCTCCTCACAAATATCCTGCAATTGGGAACGTGTTTCCGACTCAGCCGATAATTCGCTTTGCGCCACCTCTCCATGCAGCACCAGTTGCGTCATCCTCGATCCAAGGTCATCGTGAATATCTCTGGCGATGCGCGCACGTTCCTGCTGCAGCAGCCAGCGTTCTTTTTGGTGCAGCGCCAGTTGGGCCATCAAGCTGAGACTGATTAGCAGGATCAGCCCGCATAATACCATCAAACTGATTTCAAACCAGCTGCTTTGCCAGAAGTAGCTCTTGATCGGCTGTAATGGGGGAACGACTTCAATATCTTCGGGTTTTTGCCACCACGGCAACGCCCCGAGTGGAGCAACGATCGTAGCGGGCTGCCAAGTGTCCGGCGCCTCCGTCATTTTTTCCCAACCACGTACTCCTTCCGGAACAATTCGCCAACTGCTGTCTGATTTCACTTGAAGCGTCCGCCCGTCCGCCAGCTCCACCCGCAAGCCAAAAATCATTCCTGCAAAACCAGCCGAGTTGAAAGCCATAACCCCAAGTACATGCCGGCCAGGTGACATCAAATATGTCAAATCGTAATCACACAAGTTGCGCCACTCGGCTCCGCGGCCCAATTCCCGTCCATCGAAAAGGAGAGTGTGCTCATTATCCACTGTCATTCGCAGTCGTGCCCGCATGACTGTAGCTCCCGAAGGAATTTCAAATGAACGCCAGAACTGACAAGTCTGCCGGTCAAATATGTGCGCAGCCCAAATCCATGAGCCTAAAACATTGGTCGGGTTATCAAAAGACCCCAAGGCTTCGTTAACGATGTCACTATGTCCGATTGAAGGGCCTACAAAGGTTTTGATCGGCTGAATTGGGGGAATGACTTCAATATCTGCTGGTTTTTGCCACCACGGAGAGGCCCCCAAGGGAGCGACCACGGTGGCTGGCTGCCAGGTATCGGGCGCTTCAGTCATTTTTTCCCAACCACGCACTCCTACAGGAATTATGCGCCAACTGCTGTCTGACTTGACTTGAATCGTCCGGCCGTCAGCCAGTTCAACTCGCAACCCGAAAATCATTCCCGCGAAATCCTTGGAGTTGAATGCCATAACCCCCAACACATGACGGCCCGGAGACATCAAAAGAGTCAAATCATATTCACATAGATTACGCCATTCGGCTCTGTGGCCCAATTCGCGTCCATCAAAAAAGAGTGTGTGCTCATTATCGACTGTCACGAGCAGTCGTGCCCGCGTGACTGTGGCTCCTGAAGGAACTTCAAACGAACGCCAGAATTGACAGGTCTGCCCATCGGATGTGTGCGCTCCCCAGATCCATGAGCCTAAAACATTGGTTGGGTTGTCAAAAGACTCCTGGGCTTGGTTAACAATGTCCGTGTGATCAGTTGCGCGTGCGTTGGCCAGTTGGGTGATGGAAGCAAGGCACAAAAATAGCCATAAAATTGTGGCTCCCCTGAACTGGAAGGAGCACAACCCATTTCTCTTTAGCCAAAGATTGACGGAAAGGTTCAACAGATTTTTGTTTATGACAATCGTCGGAGTATTAGCCTGTTTTTGCACCAGGGGCAAGCATGATGAAGGTTATTTTAGCTGCTCCAAGGCTGTTATTTTGCTTCTGCTTCATTGCCTGTGGTAAAAACCTTTTGATTTTTCGGCATTCAAGGGGAATCTGTCCTGAAAAGGCATCACTCCAAGCGAACGAGTCAGTCATCATCGACCTCCAGTTTGTAATGGGAGGTGACAGGTTTGCTCTGAGAATTACCAGAGTTCTGGAGGATAGGTGGTATTAAAAAGTTGTTGCAGATCCCGGTCATTTGCCTTCGTGTGTGCGGCGACCGGCCCGCTCCGCGAGTTTCCTTTTAACCCTTGAGTCGTACCTTCGAGCCACTTCATCCTTTGAGCATGGCCATCCGCATATGAGATCAGGCCGGCGTTACCGTGACGACTTGCCGGCAAATTGCGCCAGTTGCCCGATGTCCTCGGACTGGTTGATTCAATGGCATAATACCCATCATCAATGCTGGACAAGGCGGGGTTGCGGGGATCAGATTGTTCGTCAAAGAAAAACGAAGCCATCGAAGGACCGGGATTTTTAATCTCGGACAACTTGCGGCATTCCTGAATGTTCGGATGGACGCCATTCGCTCCGCCATTATCTCCCATCATGCCATTTAATGAATAGCTGCGCGCCCGAAATCCGCTGCTCCCTTGGACACTAAACTTGTCCGCCGGACAGTGGTAAATGCCTTCAGATTTGCTGTAAGGAAAAAGCAGGGCCGCCCGAATATCCGCAACGTTGGTAGCTCCGGGCAGGTAACTGACATCCCCCCCGACCCAGGCACTGTTATTATTGACCAAATTTGGAATGATGGCGTCTTGATTATCGCTTGCATAAATATGGGCCGCCAGCGTGAGCTGCTTGAGATTGTTGAGGCAACTGATGCCTGTTGCACGATCCTTAGCCTTCGATAAAGCTGGAAGTAACAATGCTGCCAGAATTGCAATTATGGCAATCACCACCAACAGCTCAATCAGCGTAAAGGCCGCACTTCTTTGGCTGCCCTTTCGATCAGTCGCTTTCTCAATGTTCGCTGCTTTCTTCATATATAAAAATTTAAATTGTTTCGGCCTATTTTATGGATTGCCGTGAAAGCAGAATTGTTGCTCATTCATCATGCAGATTTATTTGTAATCAACGACACCCTTAGCCGTGTCATGCTTCGACGAGGGTTGATGGGCGACGATGAAATGTTAAATGGTTCGGCTTACTTTATTTCCAATCCAGCATATCCGCCAAGCCACTGAACATGGTGACACTTGCATCACCGAAATAGGGGATGCTTCAGAAGATTTCGTTTCAACCCGGCCGCGGTTCGCTTCGAAACTTTTCGAACACTTGATTCCAAAACGAAGTTTCACGACTTTTACAACGTTCTCTCACTTGTTAACCTAAGGATATAACAATCGATAAAAGACGCCACCATTGCCCGGGTTGATGGGAAAGAAAATTTGGTTGGTGGTCGTTGCTCCAGCGACATCAAACCAATTAGTGCCGATCCCGACATTCAAGTTATTGGTCTGCACTTGCAACCGCCAACCGAGGTGGTCGCTGGGCCAGTTAAGCATCAAACTGTTGGCTGATACTTGAAACAGGAGATTGGTTGGATTGGTCGCGGGTGGAACCACGACTTGAGTGGGAGTTCCAAACATGGTTATTCCCGCATAGCCACAATAACCGTTCTCGGACCCCGGAGTGGTAAAGTTAAACTTCACGGCCGCCACGTTGGTCGCCAACACACCCGTTGAAGAGGTCACCACTACTCGCGTGGCGGACTGAATGCCGCTGGCAATCTGGGGATTATAGTTTACGACCGCCAATGAAATGAAATTCGTGGGGGCCATGACTGTGGAGTAAGAAATAGTGTAGGCCTGTTGATCCCGGCCATTGTCAGCCCAACCGCCGTAAACCGTGATGTTAGTCAGGTCGTAACCGCTGGCAGAATTGGTGAGCGAATAAACCAACAGCGAACCCGCCCCGCTACCGTTGCCGCAGGTTACATAGTTCGTGCTGGTGGTATATCCCGAAGTTCCGGGTATCTGGGTGAGCGCGAGACTGTGGCTGGTCGTCAGTGAAAAAACGCTCCGACCGGGAATTTCCATGCTGAAATTGCCACTCATGCTGCTCGGACGTTGACCGGCGATCAAGCTGCCGTTGGTCACAATGGTCCATGGCGGGATATAGGTACCACTGCCGTTCCCAGTCTGGTTGGTTGTAGAAACGAGGACGCTCGGCGTCACAGGAATTTGAAGCGGTGAAAACCAGGCATAGTGGCCGGAACCAACAGCGTAAATGGCGAAGCCATTGGAAGCGCCAAGATAACTCACACCGGGTGAAGTGGTCGCCAGGACGCCGCTTTCCGTGATGGCACCGGCATTTGAGGTTGGCAAATAAATTTCGGCGGTCGTATTTGGCGGAATCTCCATATCCAAATTGAACACGCCTCCGACATTGGTCCAGGCAGTAGAGATCAGCCCGGGCGTTGAATTGTAGCTGGTATTGGCCCAGGTCAATCCGGCGCGGGGAACCGGCTGGATGCGAATCGTCTGATAACCCGGGCTCGCTGGTTTGATACCGCCAACAACACTATATAAGTATTCGCCCACGGCACCAAAAGCATAGTGATTGAAGGAGTTCATGATGACCGTCTGAAATCCGCCGCCAGGCGTCCACCCGTCCCAACGTTCCCACATGGTTGTGGCTCCGAGATTCACTTGGTAAAGCCAGGATGGATAGGTGGTCTGAAGCAACAGTCCATAGGCCAGATCGTCGCGATCAGCGGCATGCAATGCGGGCAACAGGCGTGGTGTGCCGATGAAGCCAGTCGCCAGGTGACCACCAAACTCGGAGATGGTGTCGGCGAACTTTTGCGAAGCCTGGGCACGCAGTGCGTCAGGAACCAAGCCCAGCGTGAACGCCAGCGCGTAACCGGTTTGATCACTGCCGTCCTTGAACGAGCCATCGGGATTGAAGAAACCGGCGAAGGCGACGACGATGTTGCTGTGTAAGGCGGCGTAGGTGGCGGCATCTGAAGTCTTACCTATGGCGGCAGCCATCTCCGACATTGCTTGCGCATAATAAGCGTAATAGGCAGTGTCCATCACCGCTGAGGAAGCTCCTCCTCCCAAGTTGAGCCAATCGCCAAAATCCCCGGGCAGACTTGAAATCACGTAGTTTGACGCACTGGCAGCATCGAATTGTCCGTTGCGCTGCATGGCGGCGTAATGCTCGCTGATGACATTGGTATCGCCATAGGCTCGATACATATTGTAGGGGCAGATCCACCCGGCATCACCCCAGGCGGTCCCGCCGCTGCCCGATCCCATATCAGGCGCAACCACGGCAAAGGAACCATCAGAATGTTGAGAATCTTCGCATAGCGTGACCAGATGCCGTCGGAAGAAGGACTGGACGTCGAAATTGTAAGCGGCAGTTGGAACGAAGAATTCCGTGTCCCCGGTCCAGCCCAGACGTTCATCGCGCTGTGGACAGTCCGTAGCCGTTTCAAGATAATTGCCTTTCTGTCCCCAAATGATGTTGCTGAAGAGCTGGTTCAACTGCGGATTTGAACATTGGAAGTTACCAGTCCGCGGCATGTCCGAATGGACTACGATACCTGTCACTGAATTCAGTGTGGGCGGCACCTTGAGTCCCCGTATTTCAACATAACGAAAACCGTGGAAGGTGAAACGTGGCTCGTAAACCACCGTGCCATTAGTGCCGAAAGTATAGAAGTCGGTCGCAACCGCACCACGAAGATTTGCCGTGTAGATTGATCCATCGGGATTCAGCATTTCACCGTGCCGCACTGTGATGCGGTCGCCAACGCCGCCGCTAATATTCAACCGCACCCAACCGACCATGTTCTGGCCGAGATCAAAGGTATAACAATCCGGTTTCGGCAAAGTGAGATTCGTGGCTGCCAGTGTTTCGAAACACCTTGAGGGTTCAGTGACCGCGGCTTGCACTTGAAGTCCACCCAGACCAGGAAACGCGGCCGAATTACCGTAAAGCGCCTGATTGATGGTCAACGTCTGGCCTCCACCGCCAATTTGAACCGTGGCGTTTTCCCCAAAGAATAAGGTCTGGTTCGTACCGCCGAGCGTAAAATTGATTTCCAATATTTTAACGACGCCGTAGGCAGGATCGCCGCCCATGGTGGTATTATTCACCGAAAAATTGAGTTGGTTGTTTGTCACGAGCCCCCGAACGATGGTCGTCACGTTCGAGTAACCACCGCTCGTGGCCTTCAGGCCGGTCAGTACCGGCGACCACGCGTTGTCATTAAAATTGGTCGTGTCCCATCCAGGCACTTCTTGTCGGGCGTCATAGCCCGATCCGATTAGCAAATCGCCAAATTGAATCGGACCATAGCTGGCTTTCCACGAACCATTGCTGACCACTGTCTGCTTGCTTCCATCCGCAAGTTCCAGGATGAGCTGGGCCAAAAATCGCGGTGTGCCGCCATAGTTAAGGCGCGAACCCTTGAAGGCCACATCGCTGGCATACCAACCGTCCCCGAGGATGGCACCGATGCTGTTTGCACCTGCCTGCACCATACCGGTGACGTCATACGTTTGGTAATAAACTCGTTTACTGAACTCGGTCCAGCCGGGAGTGAGCACATCGTTCCCGACTTTCTGGCCATTGATATGCAATTCATACGCACCTAATGCGGTCACATAAATCGATGCCCGCTTGATGCTTTGCCCGACCACAAAATTTTTCCGCAAATAGCTGGCCGGAACCCGCGCGAGGTCATTCAGCGACGGAGTGCCCCACGGTGTTCCGCCGCTGGTGGGAGTGATCCACGCTGAATCATCATAATTGGTCTGCGTCCAACTGCCCGTCGGCCATTGTGCCGCTTTCCAGGAAGTGTCCACCGGTATGTTGGATATACTGCCCGAGGAAAATTGGACCACCAACCGGCCAATCACAGTGGCTGACTCCTGGGCATCGCCGCTCGTGGCTCCGAGCGCCAGTACATTGGTACCCGCGTGCAGCCAGGGCGCTACATTGATTCGGGAGGTGGCTTCCCAGCGTGCTGCCGAATTCGTCATCTGCTGTCCGTTCACAAAAACGTCACAGGAATTATCCGCATAGAGTGCCACGATGGCGTTGGTAATATTCTGACCCGCCGGCAGGATCACTTTCTTCCTTAATGAAGATTGATAAATGCCGTTCTGCGGCGTTTGTCCCGGGTAACTAATCCAGTTCAAGCCCGAGGTGTTGAACAAAGCGTTGTTTGCTGCCTGTTCCGGCGTCGGGTTATATGCCGCATCGAAGCCCACCCACTGCCCCGTCCAATCCGATTGCGACAGCAGCCCCATGGACCATTGCGCTGGCGCGCTCCAGGCTGACACATTGTTCCCCCCGTCATATACCCGCACCTGCCAGTAACATTGCTGCCCACTGGTCAACGGCTGGCCCGCGTACGAGATATCCAGCGTCGCCGGACTCATTACTTTCCCGCTATTCCATAAATCTGTCATCCCCGCCGACGAACCAACCTGAATTTCGTATGCGGTTTGCACCTCTCCTCTCGCAGTTCCGGTTCTTTGAAGTTGCCAGGACAATCTGGGAGGGACGTCGCCGATGCCTTGCGGATTTACCCGGTTGGAGCAGCGCAAGTTCACTGGTGGCAGCGCTGCCTGCGCGTTTATGCCAGCCACGCTGGTTACAAACAGGATGGCACATAGCACTGTCCGAACAAAATGTTTAGAGTAATTCATCGAAACCTAATTTCGGGGAGTTTGGATATGCGTTGGAAGAGGTGGCAGAGGTGCCGAAGCGAAATGGAAACCAGTCGAGCATGCGGATTCCATTCACTCCAATCCTTTGAACCGGGCATTTCACTTTGGTACAACTACCGAGTTTTATTTTAATGACCCTTAACAAGCCAAGTGCCCGGAGACCTCAAGGTCTCCGGGCCAAAACCGTTTTGCCCTTCGCCTCAATCTTAAGGCATGCGCAGCTGGAAAAAGCTGGCTGGCTGAGCGGCATTGATTGGCACTGCATTCGAGAATGATCCAGTGCCACTCAGCACACCGGTCGAGTTCGTCGTCCAAACAACCGGGGCCGAAAGGTTGGTAGTACTGAGCCAGGTGTAGGGCCGGTTCGGCGTGCCGCCGGTGCCCGTCAGAATCAGATTACCATTTGCGACATATGGTGAATGGACCGTCGGAGATGTTGGCGCCGACAGGTTGACTCCCTGCAATACGATTTCAGCGTAGCCGGAATAACCGTTGTCCAAGCTGCCGTTCTGTCGGGTGAAGTCGAATTTTACAGCGGCGACCTGTGTGGCCAACGGCGAGTTGTCCAAGCGAGCAATCGCGACGCGGTTGACTGAAGGTCCGCCAAGGTTTGGCGGATTATAATCGACCGTTACCAATGGGATGAATGTGCCTGGGGCCGACAGTGTGGAGTAGGACACATCGTAGAACTGACCGTCGCGGTCAAAATTGCCCCATCCACTGTAAACTACAATTTTGTTCAAGTTCCAACCAGTGGCCGCACCATAGATAATGGAGGACCCTGCTCCGAAGCCACCACCACACGTGGCAAAGTTGGTGTTACCCAGTCCAAACGGACCAAAGGTGCCGTCGGTTAGAACAGGCAGACCACCCGTAAAGGGTTCATTATTGAAATTGCCCGCGAACGAGCCAGGCCCAACGCTGCTCGGGAGTTGGTTTTCAATCAGGCTGTCGGTTTCGACAGTCCACGTGGGCGTATCCGTGTTCTGATTCTCTGTCGTTGTCGCGATGGCGTTGGCCGGCACAGCTCCAGAAGGAACGCCATAAACCGCAATTTCATCGTAACCTGAATAAGCGTTCTCGCCGACCGGTGAGGTGAAATCAATCAGCACAGCGGTTACGTTGGACGCGAGTAATCCCGTAGGGCTGACCAAGGTCACCCGTGAGTACGATTTCGTATTACCAGGATTGGCAGGGTTGTAGTTGACGCTCGTTAAGGGGACAAACAAAGGGTTCGCCACGGTGGCGTAGTAAACCGTGTAAGCCTGCTGATCACGTCCGCCATCATTCCATCCGGCCCCCACAGTGATGTTGGTGAGTGTGTACCCGTTAGTGAAGACGCTGGTATCGAAAGTATAAGTGACATACTGACCAGCGTTCGGCCCGCAGGTGGCGAAACTGGGATGAGCACCTGAATTATCAATGGAACCATAGGTGCCATCCGTAAGTGCGGGAGTACCACCTGCCAGGTAGTAGGAAGCGGGATTTACATCCGGGTCATTGAAGTTTCCCGTTCCCATATCGCTGGGAGCGGCGTTGGCGATGAGACTGCCTGAAGCGACCGTCCACGTGGGACCGAAGGCTTGAGCGTCAGAAGTCTGGGTGGCAACGTCCAGCACAACGTTATTCGCATCGGCCGCCGGTACGGGAATAACCGTGAGCGCGCAAGCCCGGCTGGAACTTGATCCCGAGACATTGGAGGCCACCAGACGGTAGCCGCCGTTGGTGGCGGTGGAACTGAGTTGCAGATTATTCAACGTCAGAGTCGACAACGTGGCTCCGGCGATGTTGGCACCATCTTTTTGCCACTGGTAACTCGTTGCACCGTTGAAGGTCGCCGTCATGGTAAGCTGGCTGCCTACCACATCCGAGGCGTTGAGCGGCGAGACATCCTGCACCAGAATTGGCTTGGGCGCGGAAGGCACACCAAACAAAAGAATCTGCGAGTAACCTTCCCAATTGTTTTTAGGTGGCGCACCCACCATATTAAAGTCGAACATCACTGCCGCAACGTTTTGCGCCACGGCTGTCCCTGAAGGCACCAGTGTCACCCGAGTGGCCGACTGTGCATTGGCAGGATCCGCCGGGTTGTAATCCACGGTTGCCAGCGCGTTGAAAGATGTCGGTGCCGCCACGGTCGAGTAATAAACAGTGTATTTTTGTTCATTGCGCCCCCCATCAGCCCAACCGCCGAAAACCATGATATTGGTCAGGTCATAGCCGGTGGCCGAAGCAGGTAGAGTGTAAGTAATCGACTGGCCTGCCGGATTGATACCGCACGACACATAATTGGGAGTGGTGGTAAAAGGTGCCGTTGTTCCGGGCATGAGTGAAAGTGAGCCATTGCCTCCAGCCGTCAAAGAATCTACAACCCGAGTATCAAGCTCCATGCTGAAATTGCCGAGGCCAACACTACTGGGTAACTGTCCCGCAATCAGACTGTTATTCGTTGACACGGTCCAGGTGGGAATAAATTCACCAAAACCGAGGCCAGTCTGGGCAGCCAGTTTGGTGATGACACCATTAACCGGTGCCGGCACGCTGCTGACCGTTAGCGGCCTGGCGGCGGAATAGGAAACTCCCAGGTTGTTGGTCGCGTTAATTGCCTTCAACTGATACGAACCTGAGTCTGCAACCTGCAGGTTATTGAGTGTTAGCGTCGTCGTTGTGGCTCCGGGAATGTCGTTGGTCACCGCGCCGACGACCTTCTGCCATTGAAAGGTGGCGGCGGGGGAATTACTGAAGGCCGCCGTAAAAATCACCTGTTCGCCTACCATATTTGCTGCGCTGGCAGGCTGGGCATCCGTGAGCAAATAAGGTGCAGGAGGTGCGGTTGGAGGCGCGGAATTGATCCCTTCCACAATGATTTCAGCATAGCCGGAATAACCGTTATCCACGCTGCCAGCTTGCGGTGTGAAATCGAATTTAAGGGCACCAACGTTTTGGGCGAGCGGCGCGCCTGTGGAAGTACTGATGGCTAACCGATGTGCGAACGGGGCGGTGCCATCGGCAAGCGGAGGATTATAAAAAATACTTGTCAGAGGAATGAACGTCGTGGGGGCTGACACCGTGGAGTATAAGACGTTGTAAAATTGACCGTCACGATTGCGATTTCCCCAACCGCTGTAGACAACTATGTTCGTGAGATCACTCCCGTTCGCGGAATTGGTGAGCGTGTAAATGAGAGAATTCCCCCCCGAAGCGCCGCCCGTCGCATAGGTGGCGGCGGAGTCAACAGTTCCAAATGTACCGTCCGTCAGCGCCGGGGTGCCGGTTGCAAACTCTTGCTGAAAATTGCCGCCACCAACAGTGCTGGGAACTTGTCCGGCAATCAAACTGTCCGTTTCAATGGTGAAAGTGGGGCTGTTACCGGCACCAGGAGTTTGATCACTGGTTGAAATCGCAATAGGCAGTGCGGTCACTGTGGCCGCCGCTGTCCCCTGCACCGTGATTTCCGCATAACCAGCATAACCGTTCTCGACAGTTGGAGCTGTAAAGTCGAATTTAATCGCCGCAACGTTCGCTGCGATTGGCGCGCCCAATGAGTCTGTCAACATCACACGGTTGGCTGATGGCCGGCCGCCGCCAACCGAAGGATTGTAATTGACGTAGCCCAAAGAAATAAAAGAGGTGGGATTCGCCACGGTGGAATAAGAAACATTATATGCCTGCGCGTCGCGGCCATTATCACCCCACCCACTGTAGACGGTAACATTGGTGAGGTTGTATCCGTGAGCGGAAGCCGGGAGAGTGTAAACTAATGTCGCACCTGCCCCGCCACTGTTGCCGCAAGTGGCAAAAGGTCCCGTGCCGCTACCCACCGGGCCAATGGCACCATCAGTTAATTTGGAACTGCCGCCAGCTGCCTCCAGGGTAAGGTTACCGGAAGAACTGCTGGGAGAGGCCCCGGCAATTAGACTATCAGTGGCGACGGTCCAATTGGGAGTAAACGAGCTGGCGCTGTTCTGATTGTCCGTAGTGATGGTCAATGCCGCAGAAGCAGCACCGACGAAGAACAGCGTAGCCAGGCAACCAAGGCTCACCGGAATTTTGCGTTTGATGATTTGGGCTTTGTTCATATTGATTTCGCCAGCGACATTATCTGGCTGGATAGGTTTGTTGGTGGATTCAGGGTGACGGCGGTGAACCCACAGTCGACGATCAATTTTTAGGTTGTTAGCTTCGTTAGACAGACAAAGTCGAGACGGGAATAATTCCGTCCTTGTTTGATTGTGTTTGGCTGATTGAGGTGGAATATAGGGAAAAAGTATCGACCTTCATATCCCTGAATATGGTTAAAGCTCTATCACCGAAATAGGTGATGCTTGCAGCGGCGACTAAACATACTCATTTTCCCGACTTGATCAGACGCTGTGAATGGAGAAATAAAGCTAAGAAGATAATGAACCTTACTTGGGGAGGTTCAACCTGAGGTACGAAATGGTGGGTTGGCAGGGACTCGAACCCTGGACCAATGCCTTAAAAGGGCACTGCTCTACCAACTGAGCTACCAACCCACTGAAAAGTGCAGAACCAACCGGCGGCGTTGAGGATGGTTTACATCAAACGCGCCGCGAAAACTAATCAACGAACCGCCTTCATGCAAGGGTTTTTTCCAAAAAGTAACAACGCCAGTAATGGAATTATTTACTTGTTTGGTTGCTTGCCGCCTGGGCTTCGGGCAGCCACTTCTGTATATCGGCAATGCGGGTGGCATCGACCGGATGATCGCTCAGGAAGCCAGGAGTCGTCCCCCCACCCTGTTGCTTGTTGTATTCGGCAAAGCGTTGCCAAAAAGCCAGCGCGGCTTTCGGATCGTAACCCGCCTTGGACATGTAAACCAGACCGATATGATCCGCCTCGGATTCCTGTTTGCGGCTGAATGGCATCAACACACCATATTGACTGCCAGCACCGTAGGCCAGTGCGGCGAGCTGTTGGGTGGTTTGTGATTTGTTGCCCAACGCTGTACCAATCAACTGTTGGCCCTCCTGGGCAACCATTTGGTGGCTCATGCGTTCATCGCCATGATGAGCGGTGGCATGCGCGATTTCATGGCCCAAAACTGTGGCCAGCCCGGCTTCATCCTGTGTGATTGGCAAGATGCCGGAATAGACGCCCACTTTGCCACCGGGCAGGCAAAAGGCATTCGCTTCCTTGCTGTCGAACACGACGAATTCCCACTGGGCATTGGGCATGTCCTTGCCCGCAACTTCCGCAATGCGCTTGCCGACCTTTTGGACGAGGGCATTCTCTGCCGGGTTCGTGCTGATCTTTTGTTCCTTTTTCATTTTATCGAACTCGGACAATCCCATCTGCGTGGCTTGATCTGCAGAAACCAGGCTGAGTTGGGAACGTCCAGTCACGGGTGCAGTCTGGCAACCGGTGAGCGTCCAGATGGATAATCCAAAGGTAATGCACGAGAGGTATTTAAGTGTTTTCTGCTTCATGATTTTATCAATTTTCAATAACCAATCACAATTTCCGCCAAATTCAACCTAAGACTCCGCCCCAGAGAAATTGCGATGGGTGGTTCGCTAAGTTCAATCACGAATGAACTCGAATAGGCACGAATAAACACTAATTAAGACGCGGATGCTATTTTTCAGGCTGGAATGTCGGAACGAGTGCTAGCGATAGAAGGTCGGGGTAGAAAACTTGTTCCCGCACTTAGATTTATCTACGTTCTTACTTTAACTAACTTTTTTGTTGACATATGCTGGCACATGCCCATACTTTGGTAATTATTCGTCAACATTCGATATTTGTATGACTTGCCAAGGCATAGCTGGAAATAGAGGGATTGATCCCCTCTCCCTTAATCCCTCTTCCCCGCTTGGGCGTGGCGAGGGAAATTGGCGTCGATGGACGGTCGACGGGATGGGCAGTTCGGACGGTATCGGTCGGTATTGGACGCCAAAGGTCGGCAACGGTCGGTTAAAAATTTTATGCGGAGAGTTGGGATCTGTGTTAATGACCCGGCGGAGTCTAACGCCAGATAACGGTACATAACGGTAAATAACGCCAGATAACGGGTGAAAATTTTTTATGCAGGTAACAGTTGGCAGCCTTGGGGCAGTTCTGGTTTATACCGAATACCAAAATTAATTTCCGGAATGAGGAAAGAACCGAAATAAGAAGGAAGCGATGAGCTCGATGAAAGTGAAGACACAAACAGCCAACTCCTTGGAGAGGAGAAACCTCATTAGTCATTGGGTGCAGGGTGCTTTTGATTTGAGGCGGCGTTGTCGGCCTAGGTGTTATCTTTCAGATAGCGCCTGCGGCCTCCGCCTTCCTCAAACCAAAATCCCCTCTGCCATTCGGAAATTTCTTTTGGTATTCGGTATAACCTTTCCTAACGATCTCATTTTGAGTAGAGACTTGTCGAATATCTGGTCCATTTTGCATGAACGTCAAACTTGCCTACGGTCACGGACACTTGTCCATTGATTTGCCCGAGAACCGCACCACTGTGATCGAGCCTTCCCGAATACCGGGTTTGGCTGATGAACGGGCTGCGGTTATCGCTGCCTTGGAGAATCCCATCTCCGCCAAACCGTTGCGTGACTGGATCAAGTCGACGGACAAGGTGTGCATTGGTTTCACAGATATTACGCGAGCCACGCCCAATGACCGGATTATCCCGTGGCTGCTGCAACATTTGTCGCATGTTCCGAGGGAAAACATCACATTGCTTAATTCATTGGGCACCCATCGCCCGAATACTCGTGAAGAACTTGAGAGGCTACTGACACCCGCAGTGGTTCGTGATTACCGCGTATTAAACCATGAGCCCGAGAATCCCGCCGAGCTCGTTCAGTTCGGCACCACCCGGGATGGCACCCCTGCGCTGATCAACCGTCATTTGGCCCAAGCGGACGTGCGCATCATTACCGGTTTTATTGAGCCTCATTTTTTTGCCGGATTCAGTGGCGGACCGAAAGGGATCATGCCCGGCCTAGCGGGATTGCAGACTGTGATGAGTAATCACGGTGAGAAAAACATCGGCCATCCCAGATCAACATTTGGCGTGACTGAAGGCAATCCGATTTGGGAGGAAATGCGCGATATTGCCTTGCGCGTGGGACCGAGCTTCCTGCTCAACGTAACTTTAAACGAGCAGCGCCAGATTACCGGGGTGTTCGCAGGCGACCTGGTCGCCGCCCATAAAGCCGGCTATGAATTTGTGCGGCAATCCGCAATGCAACGGGTAAAAGCTCCGTTTGAAATTGTTATCACCACGAACAGCGGTTATCCCCTTGATCAAAACCTGTATCAGGGTGTGAAGGGAATGAGTGCGGGTGCGCGCATCATTCAGAAGGGTGGAATGATGATCCTTGCCTGTGAATCCCGCGAAGGGGTTCCCGCGCAAAGTCCCATGGACATGCTGCTCCGAAGCGCAAAAAGCCCTGAAGAGATTTTGACCATGCTTGCAACTCCTGGCTTTTTGCGTCCCGAACAATGGCAGGCTCAAATTCAGGCCCTGATTCAACGTAAAGCAAAAGTATTGCTATACAGTTCCCTGCCCGATGAAGTCGTTCACGCCGCTCACCTTACTCCATGTCACGATATCAGCGCTGTAGTGAATGATCGACTTCAAGAACTTGACCCCGGCGCACGGGTGGCTGTGCTGCCGCAAGGGCCTTTAACCATCCCCTATCTGGCCTGACCTGGCAATTATTGGTCGCACAACAAAACGGCTCCTCCGGTGTTAAAATGATCAAAGAATGAAGCTTTCCGGCGGTTGGTTGTCTATTTTCGATAAGCAAGGCCGCCAAACAGCGGCCAGAATAAAATAATTGGCTTTAAATTACCGATTTAATTTATAATCAACCACATAATGTCTCGTTACACTTTAAGTCTTTGCCGGAAGCTTTTGCTCTGGTCGATGGTTTCGTTCTCGGGGCTCCTAACCCTGACCTCAGACGCTCAAACGAGCACCAATCGGCCCCCTGCCCCGCGGCGTCCGAACATTATTCTCATCCTTGCCGATGATTTGGGTTATGGCGATCTCGGTTGTTATGGACAAACACAGATAAAGACACCGAACATCGATAAACTGGCTGAAGACGGTATGAAGTTCACCAGCTTTTATGCTGGCAGCACCGTTTGTGCGCCATCACGAGCCACTCTCATGACCGGTAAAAATACCGGCCACGTAAACATCCGTGGAAATGCTGACCTTTCTCTTAACGGTGAGGAGCTTACCATTGCGAAAATTCTGAAACTTGCCGGTTACGCAACAGGATGTATTGGCAAGTGGGGCTTGGGAAATGAAGGTAGTCCCGGTCTGCCGGGTCGACAAGGCTTTGATGAGTATTTGGGTTACCTGGACCAGGTTCAGGCCCATGACTACTATCCCACACATCTTTTTCGCAGTGATTCAAAAGGTGAGGAATCAAAAATCGCACTCACTGAAAATGATGCTGATCACAAGGGTCTTTATTCCAACGATTTTTTTACTCAATCCGCACTGAATTACCTTCGCATCAACAAGCCGAGCAAGCTCAACAAACACCGATCCTTTTTTCTGTATCTTCCTTACACCCTGCCGCATGCCAACAACGAATTGGGAAACAGAACCGGCAACGGCATGGAAGTTCCCAGCACCGAGCCCTACACAAATGAACAATGGCCTCAGGTGGAAAAAAACAAGGCTGCCATGATTACGAGGCTCGATCACTACGTTGGGGAGATCATGGATTATTTGAAAAAGTCCAAGCTCGACGAAAACACCGTGGTGATTTTCGCGAGTGACAACGGGCCTCACAAGGAAGGCGGGGTCAATCCCAAATATTTCAACAGCGCGGGCGGCCTGCGTGGCATCAAACGTGATCTTTACGAGGGCGGCATTCGTGTGCCCTTCATCGTGCGCTGGCCTGCCAGGGTAAAGGCAGGCAGCATTAGCGATGCGCCACTTGCCTTCTGGGATTTTCTGCCGACCGCTGCCGAGATTGCCCGCACCTCAAGCCCAACCAATATCGATGGCATCTCCTTCCTTCCCACCCTCTTGGGCAAGGCTCAAACCAATAGGCATCAGTATCTCTATTGGGAGTTTCATGAGCAGGGATTTGATCAGGCTGTCCGCATGGGTGACTGGAAGGCCGTCCGTCATGGTATCAATGGTCCAATCGAGCTTTATAATCTTAAGACTGATGTGAGCGAAAAGGACAATGTCGCCGATAAGAACCCAGAGGTGATGGCTAAAATTGCCGATTACCTCAAAAAGGCCCGCACTGATGACCCTCGTTGGCCGGCAAAGACAGTCGCCGAGATCAAAGAAGACCAGGAAACGAAGGTTAAATAATTCGCTCTCCGGTGATTTTAGTTGGACCAAACACAGCGAAACCCGCTGTGTGACAGCCCCGTGTCCGGCGTGCATTTCATGCGTGAACTCGGCTTGTAGCCACTGCAATAAACATCATTGCAAAGATACGAACCGCCACGTTGCACACGCTTCTTCGCACCGGGTTCTTCCGGATCAAAGCTATCCTCGGGACCCTTCGGGTTTTTTCCAACGCTTTGCGCGTAATAGTCCGGGCGATACCAGTCTGAGCACCATTCCCAGACGTTTCCAGCCATGTCATGGAGCCCATAGCCATTGGGCTTAAAGGTGGCCACGGGAGCAGTTCCCTTGAATCCATCAGCACCCGTATCTTCATTTGGAAAATGGCCTTCCCAAATATTGGCCTGCCAATTTCCATTGGTGTTCATCTCTTTTCCCCAGACATACGGCTGGCGGTCCAACCCACCGCGAGCCGCGTACTCCCACTCAGCCTCGGTGGGCAACCGCTTACCCGCCCATTTCGCATAGGCCATGGCGTCTTCCCACGCGACGTGAACTACCGGATGCTTCTCACGACCTTTAATCGTGGAATTGGGACCTTCAGGATGACGCCAATCGGCTCCGGGAACATATCGCCACCAGGCTGAGGCATCAGTCAGAGGCACAGATTCGGATGGAGGAGAAAATACCACTGAACCGGGCACCAACAGAGAAGGATCAGCATCGGGATAATCCTTCGGGTTAGGCTTTCGTTCGGCCATGGTGATGTAACCGGTTGACTGCACGAACTTCTCAAACTGTTCGTTCGAAACCTCTGTCTTATCCATCCAGAATCCATGCACAGTCACTTGATGAACAGGCTTTTCATCCGGTCTGCCTTCCTCTGAGCCCATATAAAAAGTCCCACCTTGAATCCATGCCATTCCATTGGTGTTCGGCACAACTGCTTCCGATCTTGGCGCGGTACCGTTGGTCGGAGGTGTATCAACCGGCTCAGAACGGGGCACTGGAAACGCGTTTTCCTTGTAGCTTCGGGTTTGTTTGACCAACTTGTACATCCAAAGCCCCCACAGGACTGCCCCGAAAACAAAAGCACTCGCGATCAAGGCGGGCCAGAAATAACTGCGTTTTGCATTATTACTCATATAACTGGATTATTATTTCCCGAACTTATCCCAAGCACAACCGCCAAATTATCTGGTTTTCCCCCGCCCGGCATTAATTAGTTACCAAAATGGCAGCAAATGAAGCTTTCCAACCGAATCCCAGGCTGCATAATTCTCTCGTTCAGACTTATCCAAACAGGCGATCGTTTCACAATCGTTTTACCACTGGCCTTTGTGCCGGAAAAATATAGTTGGTGACTAATGAGAACATCATTGAAAATCCTGGTCTTTCTCGGTCTCGTCGCTGGCATGGTAATGGGTTATAACCAATGGAAAACCATTACCCGGTTGCGCGGGGAAAATAATGATCTCAAAAGGAAAATCGAAGAGGTCAAGGCCACTGCAGAATCCAATTTCGATCGGAAGCTGGTGGATTTAGACAAGGATGTCGACCTGCTCCGAACACAGGTAAAAGAGCTCCCCCGATTGCGGAATGAATTACAGCAACTCAGAAGGTCGACGAATGAACTGGCAAAGCTACGTCTGGAAAATCAACAATTAAATGCAAGACAAAGGGAATCGGTTGCCCTGCCATCAACGCCCGTTTTCAGCCAGGGCGTTTTGATGTCAAAGGAGAATTGGGTGTTTGCAGGGTATGCCACTCCTGAATCCGCTCTTCAATCCGCGGTCTGGGCCATGAGCAAGGGTGATCCGAAAACCTTCATTGCAAGCTTATCACCGGAGATGCAGACAGAGATGAAAAAAGAGTGGGATCAAAAGCCAGAATCTCAAATCGCTGCGGAGGGAAAGGAAGGCATGCAAAAAATTACCGGCTACCGGATTCAAAGCACCAAAACCATTTCAGCAGATGAAGTCATCCTAAGCATGCATCTGGAGGGCGAGGATAAAGTTGAAGACCTGACCATGAAGCGATTGGGCTCGGAATGGAAGCTCGCGGGACCAGTCAAATAGTCGCCGTCAGTTCACCAACTGTTTTGCATCCTTGCCTGGCGGAAGCGAAAGGTGAGCGCCCGCCAGGCTCGCAATCGCCAATAAAATTCATTGTGACGGCTGGTTTGCGCCTCAAACCACTTATCGCCACGCAAACCTCTCCCCCTCTCATCAAGTAACCCAAGCGAACGCACCTCCGTAGATAATGCCGGCCTGTGTGCTAGGTTTCGCTCGACCTCGTTGCAGCATAACGCAAGAATCGAATAGAACGCATGAATTTAGAAGGCATACCACCAATCATCACAACGAATGACTCCAACGAACAACCAATTAGTGTGGCTCGTTGGCGATGGTGGGTGCACCTTGTGCTTTTGGCACTATTCCCACTGACGATTGGGGCTCTGACGATATTTTCGGGAAGCCGCAAAGTTGGTCCCGCTCTTCCCGAAGATGTCACCGGACTGCTTTACGTCTCCGTTTCCGAGCTCGGCTTCTTCACCGTTCTTTTTTGCATTGCCTGGCTTTTTTCCCATGCAAACGGAAAACAACTGTTGCTGAGGTGGCGTGGAAGCTGGCAACCCATCGTCCTGGGTTTCGTGGGTTCGATAGTTCTACGCATTGCCGTGATGGTTCTGGCTACAATTGGCATGATTTTTTGGTTCCTGCTTCGGGGAATGAATGAGAAGGAAATGCAGAACCTGAAATCCCAGTCAGAACATATCATCAATGCTTCGGCACTCACAAATAATCCGCTCTACCTGTTCCTGACATTGACGCTGATCAGCTTTGTGGTCGCCGGGTTGCGGGAGGAACTCTGGCGTGCTGGCATGTTGGCAGGATTTAATGCTTTGTTCCCGAAAAGCCATGGCAGCTTCAAAAAGGAAATGGGATATGTCTGTATCGTGGCTGTGTTGTTCGGTTTGGGACATACACTGCAGGGTTTGAGCGGCGTTCTGCTGACCACACTGCTTGGAGTTGGACTGGGCGCAATCATGATCTGGCGCAAATCGATTTGGGAAGCGGTCATCGCTCACGGTTTTTTCGATGCGAGCACTTTTGCGATGCTCTACATGCTCGCAAAATATTTTCCAGAAGCCTTGAAGCATGTGGCCTCGATTTGAAAAAGAATTCGCATCGGCAATCAAAAAAATAACGGGTGGCTCCATACTTCCCCCACGGAGCCACCCGACTTTATCCAGTTGCCAGAGGCCCTGGACCGCAGTGAAAAACTATAAACCTTACCTAATGAAGCGAAATGGGATATAATCTCTAATCAAGACAGAGGAACTTCCCCATGTAAAGGGAAAGGCGGCACAGCTGACTGCGCCGCCCCAACCTACTAACCAAACATGGAACTAACCATGAGGTAACAAAAGCTAAGTCGGCAAATCCATTTTCCAACTGGGGTGTTCACCCGGTGGAATGCCATAAGAAAGCGGGCGACGGTGCAGTTTGTATGAACGAATGCTGCAGGGACAGAATCCACTTACTCAATTTACCTCCAGCAATAGAAGAATTGCCTCGGAGCGAAAGCTGGATCGCCCACCCAAAAGGACCTTAAAATGGCGGAAGGGGTGGGATTCGAACCCACGGTAGGGTTGCCCCTACTCCTGATTTCGAGTCAGGTGCCTTTAACCACTCAGCCACCCTTCCATACTACGACCATCAGTATGATACATTCTTTGCACGAGTGCTTGTGCACAGCAAGCGAATAGTAATGATTTGATGATCGGGATAAGCCAGGTCGGGAAAGCCGTGCCGGTCTGTTATGAGCTCAGAGTAACGATCCCTGCTTTGCCGCTGCAGCCTTACTCATCCCTTCCAGCAAAATGACCAGCCCTCATGGTTGCAACAAATTTCACAGTACAATCTGACGTTAAAAAGATTGAAATTCGTTGGCAATTTGTGAACAATAGATTCCGGCCCCATTACGAATTGCAAGAGGACGTTTTCTTAAGTCGGCAGTCATGAAAAAGCATAATATTTTCGCTTCCGCCTCCCCTATTGGCATCGTGTCAATTTCTTTGGGGATATTGATTGGAAATATCAGTGTTCTGGCAGCGGACAACGCGGCTTTGATTTCCGTTTCGGTCACCAACAACCAGCCGGTGATGCCGAGAACAATTTTCACCCAGACTTGGACGGTTCAAAATACTGGAACGACAACCTGGACGGCGGGTGCGTCGGGTTACACTTTAAACATGGTCGGCCGGGATAGTTTGGGCGCGATAGAGCTTTACACAAATACTGCATCGAAGCATTACAAGCCCACGGCGATTATTAACGGCGGACATTCGGTAGCGCCGGGTCAACAGGCGACGTTCAGCATGAGTTTCATCGCGCCTGAGCCGGCTGGATTGTATACCGATACTTTTCAGATGAACAGTGCCAGCAGTGTTTTCTTTGGACCGATGTTGACCGTGCAGGTCACGGTTCAAAGTGCAGGCTCAACCAACCAGTATGACAGGGCCAGGGCAGTTTCCTTTGCCAATAATTATGCCGGTTATGTGGTCCCGGATGGCTACTTTTGGACGAATAGCTCCGGTTTTTATTTTTACGGCTCGAACGCTCCAGTTCCCACAACCTTAATTGGGGATGATTGTGCACATTTCGTCTCCTGCTGCATCGGAAGACAGACGAATGAGTGGGGCGGCGGTTTGCCTATTCCGAGTCGCGCATCGCCGACTTACGGTGAACCGGGTGCAGGTCGGTTGGTGAGTACGGTCTTGATCGGGGGCGGTTATGCGAAGGAGGTTTTCTCACTGAACGACATGATGCCGGGAGATGTAGTGGGTTGGAATTGGGAAGGCGATACAAACATTGCCAACCTGGACCACGTCACGTTTTATGTTGGCAACGGCATGCTCGCATCTCATGCCGCCTCAGCGCTCGATGTTTCCGCCAACACGTGGTACCAAAGCTCGGAATCGCTTGCGGTGTGACATCTGGTCCACATTTTCGACGCTCCCACCGTCAACTTTGCCGAGGTGATGGGGAACAAAATGGTTTTCTCCTGGGGAACCAACTGGACGGGATACGTCCTGCAGTCGTCCACATCGGCTTCACCGGGAGCAACCTGGGCTAAGGTCACGACCACCCCAGTCAAGGTGGGTAATCTGTACCGTGTTACAAACAGCATGTCGGGCGTGCGGTTTTATCGTCTGGTACATCCCTGAGTTGACTGCACATCCGCGGAAACTGGATGAACCCGCTATTTTGCCAAAGCTGTCTCGCTATTCATACCAGCCAATCATACGACCATCCTGCAGACGAATGATCCGGGGATCGTCATTATTCTTTGGTTGATTGCCATCTCGTTCGAGATGAATCACCAGCTTTTTTCCCTGTTTCACCTCGATGGGAAAGGTCGCGCGTCCATACCAATCAGATTCTGCCCGCAATAGATAATGTCCTGCGGGAATGGGCACGATGCTGGGCGCGTTGTCCATGGTCCCTACATGGTTGGGAACATATTTCACAAAGGTTCCATTTGGATCCATTATGGTATAGCCAGTGTGGGGGTAATAATAGGTTGCCCAGCCAAGAATCCGTGTCTGTGTGGTGCTATAAACCCTGAGATACCCGGCGGAACGCGGATTTGTTCGCAGCTCTTCCGTACTCTGCTTTGCAGCGGATTCGGGCTGATTTGAAGCGCAGGAAACCAGAAACGAAACCATCAACAACGAAACGCATTGTGTTATTTTTTTCATTGTTCTTCCTTTCATTTAAATAAATTCCACAAATGACATGTCGCGAAGACCTGACATCGGCGCGCCTATTTGATCTCTCCGGTTTGGTAGCTCAGGACCGATTTCCGGACCTGATATTCATATTTGGCCCGGGCTTGTGCTATTTCCGCTTCAGTCTTCGCCAACTGCGCCTGGCTTAATTCAACAATGGAGCTGGAGCCGACCTTGTAGCGGGCTTGAGCCAGATCAAAGGCATCATTGGCGCTCTCGACCAACTTGCCGGTGAGCGTCACCCGCTCGGCCGCGTAGTTCAGGTTCAGCGCCGCGAGCTTCACATCACGGACGATATTGTTTTCCTCATCGAGCATGGTCGCCTCCACTGCTTTCGCCCTGAGTTCAGCCTCCTTCGCGCGGGCCGAAAAGAGGAAACCGTCAAAAATGGGCAAACTCACGTTAATCCCCGCAGCGGCATAGTTGTCATTCAATTTGGAATCATGCAGAGGAATAATTCCCGCGCTGCCCATGGCATTGATGGTTGGGTAATGCAGATCCTTCTCTGCGCGGGCAAACTTTTTTGCGGCCTCCTTCTCAAAGCGCAGCCGCGCCAGATCCGGCCGGTTCTGCAGGGCTTTTTCGACCAATTGATTTTGGTCCATATTCAACGAGGCTGGAGAAGCTGTATCCAGCAGATGGTATTGTTGCTGGTCACGATCTCCCAAAAGCGCCGCGAGCGAGGCAAAAGCCCCTTGCAGGTCATTCTCCGTTTTGGCCAGCAACAGCTTGCCTTCCTCCAGGCTCACCCGCGCAAAACTCACATCCAAACCCGATTTCAGCTTGTTGTTCGCAAGTTCATTTATCTGGTCAAAAAGCGTCTGCCGTGTCGCCACCGTCTGGTTAGCCACTCCGAGAACGGATTGCGCCTGCAAGGCATCAAAATACGCGGCATCCACTTGCAACACAATTTGCGCGCGCGTTGCCAGAGCATTTTCCTCCTCGGCCCTGGAACGCAATTCCGAACTCGCCGTCAAATTCGCGGTGCGTCCGAAATCGTAGATTAACTGGTTGACATTAATGCCTTCCGCATTTCGATCCAGGATGAGTGGGTTGTTCAAGCCGCCAGCGGCGATACGCGTATTGTTGCCAGAGCCTCCAGCGAGCGTGGCATTCCCGGTGATCGTGGGATAGTAAGCTGACCGTGCTTCACGGGTCACCTGTTTGGAAGCGAGGGCTCTTAGCTCCGCCGCCGTAATCCGGGGATGCTTTTGCAGTGCAATGGCCTCTGCATCCTTCAGACTCAACGGTTTGGCATCCTCCGCCGAAGCGGTGATGCTCGCTAGAACCAAAAGGCAATGAATGGTCAGTTCAACAAATCTCATATGTTACCTTGCTTCGCAGTAGTTGGGAGGACCTCACCCGCCTTCGTCTGGCGACGGCCATAGACGAGCAGATAGGCCGCCGGCACGATGAACATGGTCAGCACGACGGAAACCGCCAATCCACCAATGATGGCCCGGGCCAGAGGCGCATAGGCTTCTGATCCAGTGCCCAGCTTGGCGGCCATCGGGATTAACCCAATGAGCGTAGCCAGCGAGGTCATCAGCACGGGACGCAAACGCACACGGCAAGCGACCGTAATCGCTTCCAACAACGGTTTTCCATCCTCCCGCAAACGATGCGTAAACTCCACGATCAGAATGCTGTTGGAAACCACGATTCCCACCATCATCACCACTCCCATCAATGACATCACATTCAACGTCGTACCAGTGATAACGAGTGTGATGAGAACACCGGTAAGACCAGTCGGCACAGCCAGCAAGATCAGGAAGGGATCGCGAAATGACTTAAATTGTGCGACCAGAATCAGATAGACCAGGACCACGGACAAAATAAGCCCCAGACTGAAGCTTTTGAACGAGGCGTTCATTCCCTGCACCATGCCACGCACGTTAATACGGACGTTTTCAGGAAGCGATGTCTCGCCGATCTCTTTGTTGACCGAAGTCGCCACCGAGCCGAGATCTTCGCCTGATGTTGCCACGTAAATATCCACCACCCGGCGCAACTGATAATGATCCACCTCGGTTGGAGAATGAATGTGTTTAAGATGTGTGACAGCATCCAGGCGGGCAGGAAATGTCTTGCCGGCGGAACGTAATGGGATGGCCTGCAATTCATCCAGGGTCTTGATGTGATTTTCCGGATACTGAACGGTCAGCAAATAATCGTTGCCGCTCTTCGGGTCGACCCAAAAGCTCGGCGCAATCATTCCATCCGACGTCAAGGCCGTAATCACATTGCCGACCACTTCGCGCGAGGACAATCCCAACTGACTGGCCCGGGTGCGATCGATGTCGAGCTGGATGGCTGGATAATCCACATCCTGTGGAACCAAGACGTCGCTCACCCCTTTTAGTCCCCTGATTCTGGCAGCGAGTTCCGTCGCGGTATGATGCGCCGCCTCCAGATTGGAACCGCTTACCTGTATGTCGATTGGCGCCGGCAAGCCGAGGTTTAGGACTGCATCGAGCAATCCGCCGGATTGTATATAAGCACTGATTTGCGGCAGGTCGTTTCGGAGTCGTCGCCGCACTCGTTCCATATAATCATAGCTGCCGCGTTTGTGCTTCTCCCTGAGGCTCACCTGCACGAAGGCCGTGTGTTGACCGGAATTGCTGGTGTACATCGCGGAAAAGTCCGGGGTGATGCCGATGTTTGCCACGACAATTCCGAGGTCATCCTTATCCACCTCCTCGCGAACAATCTCCTCCACCTTTTTTATAAAATCCTCGGTGTTTTCAATTCGTGTTCCGGTGGGCGCTTTGAGGTTAATGACAAATTGCCCCGGGTCCGTGCGTGGAAAATACGAAATCCCAACGAATTTGAACAATCCAAGGCTGAGCACGAAGACGCCGGTGATGACCAAAATCGTGGCCCAAGGCCGCTTGAGCGACCAACCGAGCAGCAGTCCATATTTGTCGAGCATCGCTCCAAACCGGGTGTTGAACCAGCCGTTAAAGCGGTCGCTAAATGATTTCTTTCCATGGTCCGCCCCGTGTCCATGAGCACTTTTAATGAACTTCGCACAGAACAAAGGCACGACGGTGAGCGCGACAAAATAGGAGGCAAACAGTGCGAACACAACGGCCAAGGCCAGTGCCGAAAACAAAAATCGGCTCACTCCATAGAGAAATGTCACCGGAAAAAATACGACGGCAGTGGTCAACGTGGCCGCGAGCACTGGCAGCGCCACCTCCTGTCCGCCCTTCTCCGCCGCAACCTCAGGCGTCTCGCCCAGTTCCAGATGGCGAAAAATGTTTTCCAGCACCACCACGGAGTTATCAATCAAGCGCGAGAATACGAGCGCGAGTCCGCCCAAAATCATGGAGTTGACTGTTCCACCACCCATTCCGAGTGCGATGAAGGTCGCCAGAGTGGATAGAGGTATCGAGAGGAATACAGCGATGGTCGCCCTTGTGCTGGCAAGAAATATCAAGATCATCAAGCCGGTCAGAAGCAACCCGATGGCGCCTTCATGAATCAGGTTTTCGATGGCGGTTTTTACGAAGACAGACTGATCGAAGACCACTTTGGTCACCAATTCCTTCGGCACATCCAATAAATGGGAAACGGCATTCTTGATGCCATCGACCACGGCAATGGTATTGGCATCGCCGCCTTGTTTGAGCACAGGCAGATAAACCGACTTCTGACCATCCACCCGCACAACATTGTTCTGTATCTGCGAAGCATCCTTCGCCTCGCCGACATCCGCCACCATTACCGAAGCGCCCCCAACGGTTTTAAGCGGGAGATGATTGATGTCTTCGATGTCGCGCAACTGGCTGTTGGCATAAATATTGTAATCGAATGGACCAATACGCACATCGCCAGCTGGAAGAATCAGGTTGGAATCGTTCACCGCGCGCACCACGTCCATCACGCTCAGTTGATGCGCCTCCAGTTTCAGCGGATCGACATACACCATGATCTGGCGATAACGTCCACCGAATGGTTGAGGCACCGAAGCACCAGGAACGTTGGCCACCTGATTACGAACATTAAACTGGCCGAGGTCGCGCAATCTTGTTTCGTTCAGTCCTTCACCTTTCAACGTGATCATGCAGACCGGAAGACTGGAGGCATCGAACTTGAGCACCACCGGCGGCAGGGTTCCAGGCGGCAGACGTCGCAGGTTGGCAGAGGCCAGGTTGCCGATGGTGCTGACGGCCGTATCCGGATTACTGCCGGGTTGGAAATAAACTTTGATCAGGCTCACCCCCGGGAGAGAGCGGGATTCGATATGATCCACACCGCTCGCAAGCGTAAAGAAACGTTCAAAGCGGCCGGTGATGTCATTCTCGATTTGCTCCGGCGGCATGCCAGAGAAGAAAGTGGCCACCACCACAACCGGAATATTAATCGGTGGAAACAAGTCCACCGGCATCCGGAGAAGGCTTGTTACACCTACCACACAGGTGATGAGGCAAATAACGATAATGAGATACGGATAGCGGAGCGCGAATTTAGTCATGAGAGTTCCTGGTAAATGAAATTAAAACCTATGGCTTCTGTTTGACCACAACCCTCAACTTTTCCAGCGAGAAATCTGCGGAGCGGCAGAGCGCGATTACTTTTCTCTCCTGCTCCAACAACCTGGCGGCAACTGCTGGAATCTGGCCGGCGATTTCGCCGGGTACGGAAAGAATTCCATGCCGGTCAGCGTGAATCAGATCTCCGGGCTTGATTCTCAATCCGCCGATTTCCACCTCACCGCCAATTTCCACGATATGTGAGTACGCGTGCGATACCGCCACGCTGCCGGCAAAAAATTGAAACCGATTCGACTCAACCGCTGAAAGATCGCGAACGGCTCCATTGGTTATTGCGCCGATGCAGCCCAATGCCTGCAAAATGCTCGAATGTACCTCTCCCAGGAATGCTCCATTTCCCGGGAACTCATCCACATCCTGAATCACCACCACGCGAGGTGTCGGGAATTTCAGAATTTGGTTCCACCAATCTGTCCTGTCGGGATAGGCATTTCCCGCGATGGGTGGGCTGGAACATTTGATCTTAAGCGTCACTGCATAGCCCAGCATTGGGGCGAGACGGGGAAACATACAGCGAATGCTCGCGTCAGCGTAACCCTCGTTGCGCAAACGGAGATCAAAAGTGTCGATGGCATTGGCAATGGTGCAGGTTTCCAGCCTGCGGAGCGACTCAAACTGATCCAGTGAAAGAACGGGTGTCATAGGAATAATTCAAACAACTTAGGCAAAAACGCATTCGCAGAGACAGCCCTTTACTGCAGGCTACCCATTTCCATCAATTTGGGTTGCACTTTCTGGCCGGGCTTAACTTGTGAGCGGCTGCCGAGCATCACCAGATCGTTTTCTTGAAGCCCTTCAACCACCTCGAGGCGATTGGGGGTTTCCAAGCCGAGCGTCACCGCCCGCTCTTCGATTTCACCAGCCGGATTCAGCACAAACACGGTGTTACTTTTTTGACGTGAGATGGCTTCGGTGGGGATGGTCAGAACCTTTTCCCTGCGGTCCAGTTTGAAATCCACGGCGGCGTAAACTCCCGGAATCAGCGAAAGGTCAGGATTTGGCAAATCCACTTCCGCATCCATGGTGCGGGTGGCGGTATCGACCTTTCTGGTAAAGCGGCAAATTTTTCCAGTAATGTTTTTGTCCATGCCAGGAATCCGAACTCCGACGGAATCACCCAACTGCACATGGGCCACGTAGGAAACGGAGACTGGAAAAACCAGGCGCAGTGTATCGATTTGTGAAAGGCGCACCAGCGGCATGGCCGAAGCACTCGGTGTTACGCCGCCCTGCACCAACGCGCCTTCATCGGCAAATCGTTTCGTGATGACACCGGAAAAAGGCGCGGTGATTTTGCAGTAATCTGCGATGGCCTTCAGCTTTTTCACTTCAGCCTGGGCAACCTGAACTTCCTGCCTGGCCGCTGCCAGCGCGGCTTCGGTTGTTTGATCCTTGGCCTGAGCCCCATCAAGATCCTGCTGGGCGATAAGATTTGGTTTCGTCTGGTTGACCGAGGAAATTCGGGTGAAAACCCCATGGGCTTCGTTGTGTGCCGCGGCAGCACGTTTGATCTCCTCCTCGTCGCGGTGAAGGAGAGCCGTTGCTTTTTCCAGATCCTCGACCAACTCAGGAATTTCCAGCGTCGCCAGCAGGTCACCTTCCTTAACTCGATCTCCGATGTCCACATTGATACTCTTTACGAAACCGGCGACCTTGGCATGGAGGTCGATTTCCTGGTACGGACGAAACTCCGCTTCAAAATTCTGATTCTTTGCGAGGTCCTGCCGAATCACCCTGGCCACAGCTACAGTCACCATATCGCTGTCAGGGGCAGGTGTTGCGTGCGCATTCCCGCGCGACGAACTCCAGAATCCGAGACCTGCCGCAACGATCGCGGCAGGGACGAGTGTTTTCCAATTTAAAAAGCTCATTAAATTATCCTTGCGGGCAGGTGCCGGCTTCATGCCTGGTTGTTGATTTTCAGAGTCCATTCGTCTTCTCCCCCATCTCATTGTTTGACCGGGACAGGGGCAGTTCCACGACGAAACGACTTCCCTTTCCTTCGGTGCTGTAAAAGTCCACTTTGCCACCATGAGCGGCACAGATTGATTTTACGATTGAAAGTCCCAATCCTGCTCCGCCGAGATCGCGGGACCTTGCCTTGTCCACGCGAAAGAATCGTTCGAAAATGCGCGGCTTTGCCTCGGCTGGTATCCCGATCCCAGTGTCCTCCACTTCAAGCGATGCCCTCCCACTCTGCGCACTTACTGAAAGCGTGACCTTCCCACCTGAAGGCGTGTATTTGATGGCATTGTCCAACAGGTTGACCACCACCTGTTTCATGCGTGCGCGATCTCCTTCAACCATCACCTCCTGCGCATTGTCACATCGGACAACGATTCCCTTGTCCTCGGCCAGCAGGCACATCTGCTCGGCTGTATTGGTGGCAAGTTTGGCGAGATCAAATCGCACCATTTCCTTTTGAGCTTCACCGGCGTCGAGCCGGGATATGGCAAATAATCCTTCTACGATTCGCGTCAAACGTTCCACTTCCTCAAGAATGCTCACCGCCTTCGTCTGAACCTCCGGCGCAATTTGATTTTGTATGACAATGGCTTCCAACTCCCCGCGCATGATGGTAAGCGGCGTGCGCAATTCGTGGGAGGCATCGGCGATAAAACGCCGATTCTGTTGAAATGCATCCTCCAGACGGACGATCATATTATTGAGTGAGATGGACAAGCGCTCCAGTTCGTCTCCAGTTTTCGCCACGGGCAGTCGTTCCCGAAGATTATGCAAGGTGATTTGTTCTGCGCTTTTGGAGATTTGATCAACGGGTGCCAGCGCCTTTCGTACCAGCCAGTATCCGCCAGTGATGGCTACAATCACCATGGCGGTAAGTGCGAAAGCCACAAGGATCACCAAACGATTCAAAACCGCCTGCACGGGATCAAACAGCGCACCGACCTCCACTACAAATTTCTTTCCATCAGGTGTTCGGTAAGGGACCGCCGCAATCAGCAATTCCTTGCCATCGGGAACTGGTTCCTTCCTCCATGTTCCTGCTTTGGCCGCCCCGGTGTAAACAGGCACATGACTCGCATCAAAACTCAAGTCCTTGGGATTCCGGGAAGCATACATGACTGAAGAATCACTGCGCATGATACGAATGAACCGATCGCTTAGCTCAGGAGCAAATACGGAATTGATTTCATTGATCACCGGGGTTTCTCCAGTCTTTTCCACATTGGCCAGCAGGCTCACAGCGATCTGCTGGGCGCGCCTGACCTGAGCGTCACCCAGGCTTCGCTCCAGGTAAACTCTGACACCAGTGAACATAAAATAGCCCAGCAGAACAAACACCCCGATCAAAAGACCGGCGTACCAGACCACCAGACGGAATCTAATGGATTGTGTGTTCATGTCTCTCGTTCATCACTGACCGAATAACCCACCCCTCTGACCGTGCGGATGAGTTTGCATGGATAGCCTGAATCGACCTTGCTGCGGAGGTGACGCACGTAGACATCAACAATATTGGTGAGTCCTTCAAAGCTTTCGTCCCAGACATGCTCGACGATCATGGTTCGGGATAACACCCGACCGGCATTGGCAGCCAGGTATTCCAAAAGTCCGTATTCCTTGGAAGTCAGATCAATCTTCTTCCCGCCTCGACGCACCTGCTGAGTCAAACGGTCAATTTCCAGGTCTCCCACATGGAGAACGCTCGAACGGTTGGCGGTGCCGCGCCGCAGCAAGGCCTTTACCCTGACCAGCAGTTCGGCAAAGGCAAACGGCTTGGTAAGGTAGTCGTCCGCACCGGCCTCAAAGTTCTCGATCTTTTCCGCCATGCCGTCGCGGGCCGTCAGGACTAATACCGGGACTTGGGAGCTTTGTTTGCGAAGACGTTTCAAGATTTCGGTGCCGCTCAACGTGGGCAGCATCAAATCCAAAATCATGAGGTCATAATTGTATGTGGATGCCATTTCGTATCCGCTCAGCCCATCGTTGCAAACATCCACCGCAAACCGCTCCGCCCGCAATCCGCGGGCTACAAACTCGGCGACTTTTTTCTCATCTTCGACCAGGAGGAGACGCATAATTATTTCTTTTGCTTGTTGAAGTTGACTATCAACTCATTAAACAGCCCTGAAGTTCTGATTAAAATTCATTCAGAAAGCAAATTATTCGACTTTTAAATCTAACTCCCATTCATTTTCGGGCCAATTTGGAAGTATTTGGATTGCCCCAATGCCTGACAGGAATCAACTCCCCTCCGCGGAATTAAAATGATTCATTCTCCTATTCCGTATGCGAGCCCGTTCAGATAAAGCGATTCTGAAAGGATTTTAATCAGATTTTCAGGACCAGTTAATGCGGTGGCATTCAAATGGAGCAGGAACTGAGATGCCGAGCATAGAAATCAAATTATAAATCTTGTTATGAAATATCTGAACCGTTGGCTTTGGTTAAGTTCATTAACCTTATTGCCTGCCTGTGCCTTCCACGCCGCACCCGTTGCCAGCCTGGCACCAGTTGGCCCCGCTCCGCATGTGGCATCGAAAGCTTCGAAGGAAGGATACCTACTGGTTTATTCCGCCTGGGAACCATTTAGGCTGCAGGATTCGCGGTTTGACCGACATAGCAATTACAAACTCCTCTCCTCGGATGGCAGAACGGTTCAGAATATCAAGAATTGCATTGATAGATTTGACGACAATCCTGTGTGCGTCGCCCTGGTCCCCGGCAGCTATCAGGTATCAGCCCGCTCTGCCCATTCCGGCCGGGTGACCGTGCCAGTCCTCATACAAGAAGGAGAAACCACTTGTGTTTACCTCGACGGTTCCAATCAGCCGCAAACAGCCCCGGCAGCGGATTCAACACTGGTGAAGCTGCCCAATGGACAGGTCGTAGGTTGGGCGGCAAAGGAGGAAAAAGAGAATTCGGTTGTGGCCAGTTCACGGTCACAACAGGAAAAAGCAAAATAAGAGGAAGCCAGAAAAATGGCGGCACCTGATACATAAGCAGGTTGCCGCCGCTGAAAGAACCACCTCGAGGGTTTATTTCTGATAGATTTGATCGAAGGTTCCGCCATCAGCAAAATGAGCCTTTTGAGCCTTTTGCCAGCCACCGAACAGCTCATCGATGGTGAATAGTTTCAATTGTGGAAACTGGTTCGCGTACTTCTTCGCAACTGACTCCAACCGGGGGCGATAAAAATTTTTCGCGGCGATTTCCTGGCCTTGTTCGCTGTACAAGTGTTCCAGATAAGCCTTGGCAACCGCTTCGGTTCCGTGGCGCTTTGCCACCTTATCCACCACGGCCACCGGAGGTTCAGCAAGAATGCTCACGGAAGGAACGACAATTTCCACTTCGCCCTTGCCCAATTCCTTGGCCGCGAGAATCGCCTCATTTTCCCAGGCAATCAGCACATCGCCAATGCCCCGTTGAACGAAAGTGGTTGTTGCCCCACGCGCACCGGTATCCAACACGGGAACATTTTTGAAGAGGTTCTTCACAAACTCCTTCGCTTTGGATTCATCGCCATTAGAACGTTTCAGTTGGTATCCATAAGCGGCAAGGTAATTCCAGCGCGCTCCCCCGGAAGTTTTGGGATTCGGTGTGATCACAGAAACGCCCGGGCGGATAAGATCCTCCCAATCCTTGATGCCCTTGGGATTGCCCTTGCGCACCAGAAACACGATCGTGGAGGTATAAGGCGAGCTGTTATTTGGAAATTTTTGCTGCCAATCTTTTGGCAGCAACTGGGCCTTCTCAGCAATTACATCGATGTCATAAGCCAGTGCAAGCGTAACCACATCGGCTTCCAGACCATCGATCACCGCACGGGCCTGCTTCCCGGAACCGCCATGAGATTGTTTGATTTCCACATCCTTGCCGGCTTTGCCTTTCCAATATTTGACGAACTCAGAGTTATACGCCTGGTATAACTCCCGCGTTGGATCGTAGGATACATTCAGCAGCCTGGTGGATTTTTCCGCCCAGGACGTGGTGGAGAGCAACACCCCTACTCCGAGGAGTGCAATTAATTTTAATCTCTGTTTCATAATTCTGCTTTTTCCTTGTTTAAAATGAGAATTGAACCCGGCTCAAGATCACATGTTCTTCGTGCGCGGTGACGGCATTCTTTACCTTGCTCCCACCCCGGAAACTGGTGGCTTCATAATCCAGATTTAGTTTTACGTTGCGATTTAAATACCAGTTGGCCCCAACGCCCCATGCCGTAGCTTCCTTGGCAGAGGTTGAAGTGACGTATTTGGGAAAAGCGTCCTTATCCAGTGAAAGTTGTTGGACTCTGAGGGCCAACTCGAAAGCTCCCCAACCACCGTTGACCGGACCAAAAGGATGCAAAGGATTGATTGTCTTAAATGTGTTTTGCTCACCGGTGAGCAAATAGGAAGCTTCAACCTGCCAGGCAGTGTTATTGAACCGGGCATTGGGGGGCGTTCCTGCGGCGGTGGATCTAACTTCCTGTGAGGACAGAACATATTCACTCAGAATTCCGAACGGTCCCCAATAGTAGAATAGTTGAGGATCAAGTCGGTACTGCGATCCATTGGCCGTGGTGGTCGTCGAGTAGCTGAAGAAGGTTTGCTGCCCGGCAGTTTTATAGGTCGCCAATGGTCCGTTATGATGCCCAATTGAACCGGCGACACCAAAACCCAAACCGCGCAAAGAGTCGACATCCCTGTTTAAAAACGGTTGCAGAAACAATCGTCCGACAACGTCTTTACCCTCGTCAGAAACGTCGAGATCATCACTCCCGGCATCACCAGCGCCGTTAAAGATGCCGATGGCGTAATTGACGGGGGTGTTAAACAGGGCATTGTGAATCATGACGCCAGTGTCATAGTTCGGCGTCAACTGCGTGGCAAAACCAGTTTCGACAAAAACCAGGTCAGCAGTGGATTTCAAACGTTCGAGCCCTACTGGCGATTTGTATTTACCCACTTGAACCTGGAACTGGTTGAAGAACCGGGCGTTCACGTAGGCGTCGTCTATAAGCGCGTTGTTCGCTGCTGAACTGCCGGTGACATTCCCCGTAGCCACATCAAGCATCAACCGATAGTCGAATTTGTCATAAACCGTGCCTTCAATGATGGGGCGCACCCGGCGCAGCAGAAAAGTGTCATTGGCTGTCTCACGATCATTTAGATAAAAACGCCCATCGACTTGGGCGTAGCCATGAATATTCATGACGAAATTGGTATCAGCAGAACGGACGAGCAATCCGTTGGAGCCGAGAGAAACTGTAGGAGCTGCTTTTGACTTCTCCGTCGCGATCTCCTGATCGACTTCCCGGTTACGTTCCAAAACTTTTACTTTTTGCTCAAGTTCATCAATGCGTTGCAATAATTTGTTAACATCTTCACTGGAAATATCTGTGGCACGAGTTGGAGAAATATAAACAGGAGCGCCGAGGAGAATTGCAGCCAGCGCCAGATAACGAATCTTCATTGGGTTGTGTTTCATTTGGGTTGGGAACTTCCTATGGTTCGGTCAGTTCACTCATTCTGATTGTATTATCCTCCAGTTTTACTGGTGGGAGATTTACGCCAGCTTTCGTTTTGCTTGAGCTGCGTGGTTCGGAAGTGCCACCCCGGGATATCTCGCTCACAAATAAATGCCTGTCCAGTCGGGTCGAAAGCTCAAAAAACCGAATACGACCGATCGATTTCAACAACTTATTATGTTTGTCCCGATGCATGTCAACTTCTGAATAAACAATAAATTAGAGACATTCTCTACTATGTCAATAGAGATTATTATAAATCATTTATTTTTGATTTATAAGGTGTTACAGAGTTTTAGAATCAGATCTAAAATCATTCCGAGCAGAACAGTCAACTTTCGGCATGAAGATTTCAAATCCGCTGCTTTCAAACGGAAAGTTTATCTGGTTCAAGCGGTTGTCATGATTCGTCGCTAAATATCGAGAAACCTAAGTTTATTTCTGAACGTGTTCCTGCTGTTGCGTTAACCATAGTTTTCGACTATGCCGTGAGTGTGGACCCGATACCGGATTACAAACCTGAATTTGAGTCGATGAAGGACCGCCTGCTCGAACTGGCGCAACAGCGGTCGGTGGATAGTTTGCTCAAATTCATGGTGAACGGCGCTGCTTCGCGTCCACATGTGGCGCTCGCCCGCATCTGGCTCATCGATAAAGGCGACCTTTGTGATACCTGCCATTTGCGAAAAGATTGTCCCGAGAAAATTCGTTGTCTGCATACAGTTGCGAGCGCGGGACGATCCATCTCCAATCCTACCGAGGACTGGTCGCGCGTCGATTCTGAATACTGCCGGATACCGCTCGGTTTCGGGAATATCGGCACGATCCCGACCACTGGCCGGGAAATTATTGTGAAGGATGTTCAGGCGGCAGACAAATGGATTGGCCGGGAAAATTGGGTTAGGAAGGAAGGCATTCGCGGTTTCGTCGGAGAACCGATCATCTATAAGGGCGAAGTGCTGGGAACGCTGGCCGTATTCACGCGGACTCCAGTGGCGGAAGAAGCTCCCAAGTGGCTGCGGATCTTTGCCGACCATGCGGCGACCGCAATTGTAAATGCACGTGCCTTTGAAGAAATAGAGCGGCTCAAGGCACAATTGGAATTGGAAAACACCTACCTACGAGAGGAAATCGAAGAGCAGCGCGCTTACGGAGAAATTGTTGGCAGCAGTCCGGCTTTGCGGCATCTGGTGTGGCAGATCGAGCTGGTGGCACCGACGGAGGCAAACGTGCTGATTCTTGGGGAATCAGGCACCGGCAAGGAGTTGGTGGCCCGTGAAATTCATTTGCATAGCAACCGTAACAAACGCCCCATGATCCGCGTCAATTGCGCATCTATTCCCAAGGAGCTGTACGAAAGTGAGTTTTTTGGCCATGCCAAGGGAGCTTTTACCGGCGCGTTGAAAGATCGCGCGGGAAGATTTGAAGCGGCAGATGGAGGAACTTTGTTTCTGGATGAAGTGGGAGAGATTCCGCTCGAATTGCAAAGCAAACTGCTGCGCGTGCTCCAGGAGAAACAATATGAACGTGTGGGAGAGGAAAAAACGCGTCATGTGGATGTGCGCATCATTGCGGCGACAAATCGCAACCTGAAGCGCGAGGTTGAAGCCGGGCGTTTTCGGCAGGATTTGTATTATCGGTTGAATGTTTTTCCCATCGAGGTAGCGCCGCTTCGAGATCGCAAGGAGGACATCCCTGCCCTGGCAACGCACTTTCTGGATCTGGCGGCAAAGAAGCTCAATGTTCCCAAGCCAAGGCTGACGCAGGCGAACCTGTTAAAACTGCAAGGCTACGACTGGCCAGGGAACGTGCGTGAACTCCAAAATGTGATCGAACGAGCCGTAATCATCGCACAGAAAGGTATTTTGCAGTTTGATCTGCCGGGGGCCTCAAGCGAATCCGAACGTCTCGCACCGGCACTTTCCAAATCGGGGATTAATCCCGAGATCGTGCCGGAAGCAGAGATGCTGCGGCGCGAACGCGAAAACATGATTGCCGCATTGAAAAAAGCCAACTGGAAGGTCTCGGGTCGAGGCGGTGCTGCCGAGTTACTGGGCGTGCGACCAACCACTCTGGCCACCCGCATGCAGGCGATGAAGATCCGGAAGCCTCGGGAGTAAACCTCGTCAGGAAATCCCAGATTTTTCACTTACTGAAATTCGTAAACGCATCTACGGCTTTCCGTTAATAACGACTTTTCGTTAGCATTCCAACTTCCTCAATATTTTCACATGTATCTTCACATCAATAGCTTCTGCACAATCTCCCACGTTGGCACAGTTCTAGCATTACATCGGCATAAGATTATGAACGGCACAACAATGGACGAAACAATCCTGGTGGATGGAACAACGACGCGCATAAATGGAGATGCAACTCTCCCAGCAAAGAAGTTTACACAACGGACACCGCACGTAACGTCGGCGAACGGTGAATCCAAAGAACCGCGCAAACGCTTTTCCCCAAAAGTGATTGGGGTGTTGACCGTTGTCCTGCTCGCAATCGGTTTTGCCGGCTACCTCTGGTGGGAGCATATGCAGGGCTATGTGAACACGGATAACGCTTATGTCACGGGTCATATTCACCAAATTAGTTCACGCATTTCCGGCACCATCAGTGAAGTTCTCGTGGACGATAATCAATCGGTCACCAACGGTCAGGTGCTTTTGAAGCTGGACCCTCGTGATAATGAAGTCCATTTGGAGCAAGCCAGGACACAGGTGCAACAAGCCGAGGCTCAGATTGCACAGAATCAAGCGGCAGCAGACCAGGCCGAGGCTCAACTCAATCAGGCCAGCGCTCAGATTTCTCAAGCAGAGGCCCAACTCGAAAAGACCTCGCTTGATTATCAACGCGCGAAAAATCTTTTCCGCGATGGCATGAAGGCGATTTCACAACAGGAATTGGATGCTGCCAAGGCGGCCTACGATGTGGCTCAAGGCGCCCTCAAGGCGGCCAAGGCCAACGAGGTGGGAAGCAAAGCACAGGTTCAATCGGCGAAAGCTGCTCAGTCGGTTGCTCTGGCAAAGCGACAGAACGCGGAAGCAGCTCTGAAGGATGCGGAGTTGCAACTCTCTTACACCACCATTCCAGTGCCGACCTCGGGACGGATTGGACATAAGACGGTCGAGGTCGGCCAACGAGTGCAACCCGGACAAGCGCTGCTCGCGGTTGCTGACGATCAAACCTGGGTGGTTGCCAACTTCAAGGAAACACAATTGGCCAAAATGAAACCAGGTCAGAAGGTGGAAGTCGAGTTGGACGCATTGCCACATCATCGCTTTAGCGGGAGGGTGGAGAGCTTCGCCCCTGCTTCAGGCGCTCAATTCGCATTGTTGCCGCCGGATAATGCGACTGGGAACTTCACCAAAATTGTCCAGCGCGTGCCGGTGAAAGTAGTTTTCGATCCCGAAAGCATCCGAGGCTTTGAATCGCGCATTGTTCCCGGATTGTCAGCTGAGGTGGATGTGGCAGTTCGTTAAATGAAAACCATAATAGGAAATTAAATATGAATGGAGTCGAGACCATGGACAGCAGACCGAAGGCGAAGCAGTTCGCCCAACCGCTGCCGGTTGATCCGGACCACGTGCCACTCAGGTCCTGGATTGCGGTGATTGGTTCCATGCTTGGCGCATTCATGGCGGTCCTGGATATTCAAATTACCAATGCCTCGCTTTCCGACATCGTCGGTGGCCTTGGTTCTTCATTGGAAGAAGGCTCCTGGATTTCCACGTCGTATCTTGTCGCGGAGATCATTGTCATCCCACTGACAGGGTGGCTCGCTTTGGTTTTCTCCACCCGCAGATATTTAATGGCAAACTCGGCGCTGTTCCTTTTCTTCTCCATGTGTTGTGCCTGGGCATGGGATTTGCCAAGCATGATTATATTCCGTGCCTTGCAGGGCATTACCGGCGGTGTGTTGATTCCCATGGCGTTTAATATCATTCTCACCAAGCTGCCCGCGTCCAAACGACCAATGGGTTTTGCGATGTTTGGCATCACGGCGACGTTTGCCCCGGCAATCGGGCCGACGATTGGAGGCTGGCTCACAGACACATATCATTGGACTGCCATCTTCTACATGAACATAGTGCCGGGACTCGTCCTGCTCGCGGCGATTTGGTATGGTGTGGAGAGTCAACCGATGAAACTCAGCATGCTCAGGAAGGGCGATTGGTGGGGAATTCTGTTCATGGCGCTTGGGTTGGGCAGCCTGATCATTGTGTTGGAGGAGGGAAATCGTAAGGACTGGTTTGGTTCACCATTTATCACCCGCTTTGCTGTCATTGGAACTGTGTCGCTGATCATATTCCTTGTCATTGAGTTCCTACGCAAAGAACCGGTAATCAATCTGCGCTTGTTGGCCCGCAGAAATTTTGGCCTTGGCTCGGTAGTCAATGTGGCGCTCGGATTGGGCCTCTACGGAGCTTCCTTCATCCTGCCGGTCTATCTCGCACAAATTCAGGGCTACAACGCAATGCAGATTGGCGAAACCATCATGTGGGCGGGCCTACCGCAATTGTTTATCATGCCTTTGGTTCCGCTGCTCATGAAGAAATTTGATATTCGCACCCTGATCAGCGCAGGTATTGTCATGTTTGCCGCGAGTTGCTTCATGAACGCCTTCATGACTCACGATACGGCGGTCGACCAGTTGAAGTGGTCACAAATGCTCCGCGCGTTGGGCTCTCCCTTGATCATGGTTCCTCTCACCGAACTCGCAACCGGCATGATCGAGAAGGAACAGGCTGGTTCCGCCTCCGGTCTGTTTAATATGATGCGCAACCTTGGCGGATCGCTGGGAATTGCCATTCTTTCCACGATGCTGACCCGCCGCGAACAGTTTCATTCCGTGCGGCTCGGTGAATCAGTGAGTGCATTTGATTTGGCCACTCAACAGAGATTGGATCAACTCACATCGGCATTCATCAATCATGGTTCAGATCCAACCACGGCAGCCAACCAGGCACTTGGCGCCCTGAACAATGTGGTGCATCGTGAAGCGTCCATCATGGGATTCAATGATTGCTTCTACATCATTGGCGTGGCCCTGCTGCTGACTCTGGGAGCAGTTTGGTTTAGCCGGAAGGTAAAGGTTTCAGGCCAGGCTATGGCCCATTAATTCAGGATGATAAAGCAAAAAGCAGCCGGTTACTTTCGGCTGCTTTTTGCTTTTAAACTGTAGGCTTACAAATCAGGGTGGCCAGGAATCCTGCGCGCGGTGTATATCAGATATATCCAGAGGGTTACTGCTAACCGTCACATTGATCGCAACGTTGTCGGCGGCCACACCATACCCGACGCCCCAAACGCTTGATCCCTTCCACTTCCAGCTTTCAGCATGAGCGTCCGCAAAGGACACAGTTCCAGCCTTGTTGTGCGAGCTGGTCGGCAGGTTCTGCCAGGTCAGGGAGGGTGACGCATTAACTCCAAAGGCTCCGTTATCAATACTGCGGGGATCTTCACACCAAAAGACTGATTGTTGGGAGACACCTGGAGCAATGATTTGATTCATTTTGGTCATCACCGCTCTTGTAGCGGGATCGCCGCCCAGGCAATAGCTGATTGAATAGCTCCGCGTTCTTGGCACTCCGGGCCCCGAAAGACCCGCGACCGTCTTATAGGTATCTGCAGGGCACACATAAATTTTGACGGCTTTATTGTACTGGAACAGGAGTCCACTTTCGATGTTGCTGGTGGTAGTGTCATGCCTGGCGCTTCCGAAGATCCATGAATCATTCAAACTGTTGATCGGGTTGGCATGATTTACCGCCATCGAATCGTTATTGTCGCCAAGATACATTTGCCAGCAAAGCTGCAACTGCTTGATATTATTTAAACATTGCGTGGCCTGGGCCTTCTGTTTGGCCTTGGATAGCGCGGGCAGGAGCAACCCCGCGAGGATTGCGATGATGGCGATCACAACCAGCAGCTCAATCAGTGTGAAACCTCCCCTTTTACGGGATGACTGGATCATCTTGTTCATACCTCAAATAGAGTTTTAAGTTAAATATCCTCAAAAGTTTCGGGCAACAAAACTACTGTTTGTGCAAACGGTAGAACTTCTGTGCTGCCGTTACGCTGATGTTAACGCTGCTGACCCCATTGGAACTCGTTACGGCATCAGGCGCGGTGGTCCAAGCCGAGCCGCTCAAGTCCGCAGCCGATTGCAATGTAAAGTTTAGATTCGGTGTGGGCCAAGAGAGCACGATACTCCCTCCGCCAGTCGCAGCAAGTGTAATTTTCGGAACCGGACCAACAAGGATTCCATATTTGCTGGTCAGGTAGGAATCGATGGCAGCACGATCTGCATCAGAGACCGCAGAGGTGAACAGCAGAATTTCTTTGAAATCACCGTTCATTTTCGGTTGGAAGCCGTCGCGAGTACCAATTCCAATCACCTTGGTGGGATTATCACCGCCTACCTGGGTAATTGTGCCAGTTCCGTTGGTCAACCCGTCCAGATAATGCGTGGCCTGGTTTCCATTCATCACCACTGAAAGAATATGCGTGGAGTTGATTGGCGGTGCCTTGGTGCCTGTCACTGAACCATAAGGTTGCCCCTGCCCTGCTCCGCGATAGAACCAGGGTAATCCAGTCGTTTTGGCGAGATAATAATCAAAAGGAGCGGCCAGGTTACCGTCTGTCTTTTCCACCAAGCCCACCTCATTTGTGGTGGATGTGAAATCCTTGATGCGCGCCACGACGTAGATTGAAAGATCGCCGGTAATGGTCAGGCTGGGTGAGGGATTCACAGCCAGGTACTGATTCGTGCCATTGAAGTTAACTGCAGGCAATCCATCATTGGCACTCGGGACGAACAATGGATAAGCAGTCGGATCATAGAAGCTTGCGGTATTGCCATAGCCCGACTGATCAGCCCAGGAACTGACATAATTCTGGGCGTCGACAGTGAGCCCGGCATCGGCCTTCAGCCACAAACCAAGGCTTGCGGGATAGTAACCAACAGGGGTGTTACTGGTCGAAATGGTATTGTTATAGAGATCACGAACATTTTGGACGGTTACCGAGTAAGTGGTTGAGGCGTTCAGACCTGAGGTGCTGAGTACTATCAGGTTGGGCGCGGTGCCAATAGCTGCGCCTGTCACCGTGGCACCATTATCCAAAACATAATTACTACTGTTCGTGGCCATGGAAGGATCCACTGATTCTGAAAACACGACAATAATTTGGTTTTGGTTCCAGAATGCCTTGCCAATTGAAACCACGGTAGGCGCCTGGTTATCCGGGGAAACTGTGAGCGTGGCGGTGTCGCTGGTGGCAGTTGTGCCTCCCAGCGGTGTAATGAGCACGCGGAAAGTGGAGCCACTATCTGCCTGGACCAGCAAAGGAGTGGTATAGGAAAAGTTGGTTGCACCAGGAATATTCACCGAATTTCTCTGCCATTGATACGACAGGCTGGCTGCCCCCTGACTGGCACCCACGGTGAAAGTGGCGGTTTCACCTTCAAGCTTGCTCACACTCTGCGGCTGCTGTGTGAAAATGAACGGGAAGTATTTCAAGCTGAGATAACTATCCACAGCCCTGCGCTCCGTGGCGGAAAGCCCCGATCTGAAGAGGAGGATTTCAGACATGTCGCCATGCATCGTTTGAGCGAGATCACTGCGACCGCCGATCCTGAGCGGTGCGCCGGTATCAGCAATATTGGTGACAATGGTCCCGGTTCCGGCGGAAACGCCATCCACATAATGAGTCACACTGCTTCCAGCCATTCGCACGGCCAGCACGTGAGGCACGCCAAGTGAAGGAGGAGTACCATTCACGAGCGCATAGCCTGAGGTGCCATTGCCGCGATAAAAACGGGTGAGCGTCGTGGTTTGGACATAGTAATCATACGGAGCAGGATACTGCACCGCCGTCTTTCCAATGATTTCGCATGGCACCGACAAATCGGGGATATTCACCACAGCGTAAATAGTCATGTCACTGGTGATGGCAACGGAAGAAGAGGAGGCAACCTGCATGAAGTTCGTCGCCCCCACGCCGAAGCGAACCACTGGCTGACCATTCATCGCACCCGGCACCAGCACGGGATAATAGTTGGCCCCCAGGTACTGGGTCGCATTATTGCGATTAGGAGACTGGTCATTCCATTCGGTTACGTTTCCGGAGGAATCACTTACCACACCTGAATCCGCTCTGAGCCACAAGGCCATGTTGGCTGGCATGACCAATGTGGAGGCTGGGCTGATGGTTTGATTGAACAAGTCTTTCACGTTTTGCACGCCGAGGGTATAGATCGTGGAATTATCCAGTGCTGAAGTGTTTAGAATCACCTGATTGGCGGCACTGCCGACAGCCACCGAGGAGACAGTAACTCCATTGTCGAGCGTGTAATTCGCCGCATTAGTAGCGGCCAGCGGAGCTACATCTTCGGAATACACCACCATGATGGTATTGCTGCTTCCACTTTGACGTGTCGCTGAGAATATGGTTGGAGCCTGGGTATCGGCGGTCACTGTGAGAGTGACCGTGGAACTGTTGGTGCTGATGCCCAGGGGAGTTGATACAATGGCCCGAAAAGTAGCACCACTATCGGACTGGACCAAAATCGGAGTGGTATAGGATGCGTTAGTCGCCCCGGAAATATTCAGACCGTTCTTCTGCCACTGATAAAGGATGGTGGGCGAACCAGCTATGGCATCCACCCAAAAGCTGGCAGTCTTCCCTTCCTGCTGAGTTACATTTGAAGGTTGCTGAGTGATGGCCAGAGGGATGATGGAAATACCGTATTTACTACCTAGATAATTATCAATTGCAGTTTTCTCACTATCCGATACTGCACCACGGAACAGCATGACTTCGGCCAGATTGCCTTGGAATTTCGTCCCCAAGTCCTGACGCATCCCAATGCGCACAGCACTTCCGGCATCACCGAATCCTGCGGTATAGGCGGCATTGGCAAAAAAGTTTCCGTTCTGGTACATCAAGGCATTCGTTCCGCGCATCACAATGGAAAGGAGGTAATACTGGCCGGCGGAAAGAGCTCCTGCTGTGGGAGAGAATGAATTGTAACCACTGCCATTTCCCCGCACGAAATTCAACCTGCCTGACGTTTTGGCAATTTGGAAATCGAAAGAGGCAGGTATGTTGGTCTGAGCCTTACTGATGGGGCCGTGAACCACTCCCAGGCTGTCGACGCTCAGCAAAAGATAAATGGTAAAATCACGATCACTATAGAGCGACGGATTATTTGATATTTCAAGCACCTGACTGATACCATCAAAATGAACAGCCGGATTGCCATTGACTACTCCAGTCGAAAGGAATGGTGCCGCTCCATTGGTGGCCACCAAGGCATTATTTCCCAATCCGGATTGGTCGTTCCATTGAGTGACATTGCCACCGCCATCGGTAAGCACGCCAACATCGGCCTTGAGCCAGGCGATCAATTCCGCGCCGAGCGTCACTTGCGAGTTATTCACGATACTGATCGTATTCGCGGCATCACGGACATTCGAAGCAGTTAAAGTGTAGCTCAGGTTGGTGTTGAGCGGAGAAGTTTGAAGCACAACCCCATCGTTATAAATATCCATCGTGGCACTCTGGATGGTGGCGGTTGTCGCACCACTCTGAATGGAATAATTGGCAATGTTAGTCGCCGTGGAAGGGAGAACGGATTCAGAGAAACGAACCGTAACGCGGTTACCAGCGAAGCTGTAGCTCGCAGAATTGAGGGTTGGCGGCACATTGGTGTCCACAAACCGCACTTTGCCAATACCAACTCTGAATGTATTTCCCCAGTTGGTGTGCACATTCAAGCGCACGTAACGGGCCTGTAGTCCATTGAAAGGAATGGATTGCACCGTGCTGACAAACGTGCCCGGAGCGAGATTAAAGGCGTAATTGGGGAAGTTGGTGGTATAATTGACGCCATCGAAGGAAGTCAAAATGTCTGCCGAGCGCAGGCCCTGCTTGGGAGTAGTCAGATTGGCCCCCTCGTTATATGGCCAGACCTTCATCTGGTCGATCGGATGGACCGCGCCCAAATCAAACGTCACGTACTCGTTAGTCAATGCCGCTGCGGTGTTGGTGAAACTCACCCACATGGCTCCTCCCGGAACGGTGGTGAGTATGTCACCATACAATCCGGTGTTGTTGAGCATGTTGGTGGCGCGGCGCTGCTCAACTCCGGAGAGGTACTCGGAGGAAACAGAATTGATGGTAACACCCTGGATATTTGCGGCGCGCGAAGTAGAGGGAGAAATCAATCCTGCCAGGACTGCACCACATGCAACGAAGGGAACAAGCTTTCTGAACATATTTAAAATTGAATTTTAGTTAGCCGACAAACTGAACCATACAACACACGCAGCTTCCGCTATGTTACTTTTTTGTGAACTTTCACAAACATTTCCATGAAAGAGATTCCCTTTCTCTCGGCCGAGTTAGTTCATGTTTCATCCAGTAATTCCGGGATTGTTCATTCTGTAATCCTTGGTGCACTAAGTCGTCAATGCGAATATTTATTCATGCAGGGCGAAACCAAACACCACCTTGGCAGACTAATTCAAATCCAAAGGAAAAAAGGAGGATCGGCTAAAGCGATCGCGTACGGGGTGAAAGCAGTTTCATTTGAAGATCACCTGATGAATCGTTTGTGGGTTCGTCCGTTCAGTTCCGACTGGCCTGAGATTGCGGTTCCATGGTATAGATGCCGAACCAGCGCTGGCTGTTCGAGGCCGAACCGGTGACTTCAAAGACAATGGGTTTGCCAGACTTCAACCACTCACCACGAACGCTAATGGTAAGCACTCCGTTGCTGTCTTCTGGATTATTTTCCATGACATGGTATTGCAAGATGACTTCGGAAGCAGGATTTTTCCAAACGGCATCGTTGATGGAGACGTCGAAGTCAACCCCGGAGCGTCCATTCACCTTCAAATAAAACTTACCTGACGGATTGGATAAGAGTCCCATGGCAACTGGAACGCGAAAAGTATTCATGCCGTGGGGATTGAGATCGTCAACCGGCTTGGTTTCCCATTCGACTTTTGAATTCCCGTCCGTTTGACGGCAGTGGGAAAGCATCAACGTGCCCAGCCAGCCTGGATAAGGCATGGCTTCAGAAGCAGAGACAACCCGGGCCAGATCATAGCCATCGGCCAGGAAACTCTTACGCGCCGCCGCGGCCTTTTCCGGGCTGGCGCTGCCGAATTGTGAAGGTTGAGATTTCAAATACGCGATTAAATCCGCGAAATCCTGGGGCTTTTTACCTTCCTCCAAGCCTTCAGGCATCAGTGAAAGACTCGAGGCGCGCATTTCGGAGATTTCCGAGCGCAGGATAGTTTCGTGAATGCCGCCAGGTTGAACCAGCGTGAGGCTGGTGGCGGTTTCGTTTTGAATCACGCCGGAGAGCGAACGACCATCCTTCACTTCAATATTGTATTGGATGAAGCGAGGTTCAATGGCGGCGTTGGGATCCAGGATGGCGACCAGGAAGTCTTCAATTGATTTGTCGTTAAGCGCAGCCAGGTCGGGCCCGACAGAATTACCCACGCCCTTGAGATGGTGACAGGTGGCGCAAGTTTCGGTGAAGATTTGCGCGCCATGCTCGGGATTGCCCGCGAGATGGGCCACATCTGAAAACTTTTTCAACACCTGGGTGCGATCGCTCGTATGCAAAGGCAGGAGCGCGGCGGCTCGCTGCTGGATTTTTGGGTTGGAAGATTTTTGCAACTGCTGACGGTTGGCAATGGGAATTTCCGTCGGCGCAATGGTTTTCTGCTCCACGGCGCTGAAAAGTTGGTCAATGCCTTCATCACGGCTCAACAAGATGTCGAGCACATGTTCGCGCACGGATGGGGAGTATTGCGGCCAACCCGCGAGCAGCATCTCAGGGACCTTGGGATTGCGTTGAACATGCAATGATTTATTCGCGGCCTTTTGAAGGCGCGTATTGGTGGTTTGAGTGGCAAGGGAGACAAGCGACTTCAGGTCGCGTTCATCGTTTGACCAGGCCAGCAGTCGCACCGATGCTTCACGATCAGCGACCGGAGCCTTGGAATTGGCGGCAATGGCTCCGGCGGAGGCGATGCCTGACTGGATGCGTTTCGCCGCTTCCCGGATGGAAGCATCTGAAGATTCAGCAAAGGAGTTGAGCGAGAGCTTTTGGCGGCCCAGGGCTTCTTGCAGATTGCCCAAGGCAACCAGTTGCCATTGAGGAATATTTTCTCCATTTACAGGAGCAATGGCAACAAGGATGGATTCGAATGTTTTAGGATTTTTTGCACCGGAAGCAGTGGCAATCAACTGCCCCACCATTTCGCCACGATTGGCAGTGTCGGCCGGCAGGGCCAGGACGCCTTTAAGAATTTCACCGGGCTGGTTCACAGCGGAACTAAGCACGGCCGCCCGCATCCAATGATTAGACAAGCTGGATCTGGCGAGATTTCCCAGAGCCTGACCGGCGCGTATGTCGTCCCACTCGCCCAGGGTCAGCGCCAGCTGGAAACGGACGCCGGGATCGGAATCTGATGCGAGTTTCAACAGCGATTCACCGAGAGCCGAGGCTGATGTACCGCGCAGAAAATTTTCGCTGAGTCTCATGGCCTGACGGCGCACGTTGGAATCCTTATCGGCAAGCGCCTGCTGAAGAGTTTCCAGTTGCAGGCCCTTCAAACCTTCCAAAGCGCAAAGAGCTTGTACGCGCACGGCAGGATTGGAACTCTTCGAAGCGAGTTGTTCCAGAGGCTTGATGGCTGATTTATCGGCACGTTGATACAGCTCACGGTGGATGAGATCACGTTCGGTTCCATTAGGAGAATCGAGCAAGGCAACCAGTTTGGCGGTGGAAAGGCTGGTTAGATCGTGAATAGGGCGCAGCTTTCCGGCTGTGGGATAGACACGATAAACGCGGCCTTTGTCATCGCCGGCACGGACATCGAGCTTGGCGAGGCGTTCGGCGGGAATCCACTTGGGATGTTCAATAACGAAGCGGTACATGTCAGAGATCCACAAGGCACCATCAGGGCCGGTGCGAACTTCCACTGGACGGGACCAACTATCTGTCGACGCAAAGAATTCCGTTTGCTGCTCATCATCAGGCTTGGAGCCGGAGAAAGCAATGCCATCGGTTTTGAGCACCAGGCGGCGAACGAGGTTGTGCACCGGTTCGCAGGTGAAGGAGTTCCCGTAATAATCCTGGCCGAGCAGAATATCAGTATAAAGACCAATGCCGCAGGCTGAAGTAGTGCGATTGGCAGATTCGGGATGATTGAAGCGTTCCAACGTTTGGCTGACGGGAAAAAGGACATTCGGGTCGGGATATTGAGGAACGGTCACCCGAGGCTCGGGGGCGGCTACGAAAGGATTTCGGCGAATGTAGCGTTCTTCCAAGGGCCAGTTCCAGGCGAGATTGCTGTTATCGCAGCCAAACCAATTGCCCCAATCATCGCGCACACGGCTTTGCTGGCTCAGTCCGCTCACTGGTTCAAAATCGCCGGTGTCCGGATTGAAACGAAAATCGCGACCGCTGAGCTCGTAGATTTTTCCAGCAAGTTCGCTGCGGATGGTCCCACCGAAAAGACCTGCTGCTGCATAGACCCAATTATCAAGCCCCCAACGAAGACCGTTCACGCGGGCCTGAAAGTTATGTGTGGCAAATCCGGTGAAAAGCTTTTTGACCACGTCAGCTTTGCCATCGCCATCGGTGTCCTCTGCATACAAAATATCAGGGGCGGTGCAGATGAGCACACCTTTGCGCCATTGCATGATGCCGGTTGGAAACGGGATATTTTCGATGAAGGTGGTTGACTTGTCGTAATGACCGTCGTGCTTGCTGCTGGTCAGCAATTTTACACGGCCGCCAGGTGCATAGTCGCCCTTTACGCCCATCGGGTAGTCGTGCATTTCGACCACCCAGAGCTTGCCGTCGGTGCCGAAGTCGATGGCAACGGGGTCGACGATCTGAGGTTCGCTGGCGGCGAGATCGACTGTGAAACCCGGTTTGGTGCGGAAGGACTTGAGGGCTTCCTGCGGAGATAGAGGAGCAGGAAACTCAGAGACCTGCTCGTTGGAAACAAATTGCTTCGGCACGATGTCATGAACCGCGCTCACGATGAGGTCTTCAGTTTTTTCCGACAACCGGGTTGGCAGGTCGTAATAGACCATCGCTCCCCCACCCTCGTAACCGCCTTCGCTCCAGATGCGCTTTGAGGGAATGTAGCAAGGAACGTAGTTGGCATATCCGTTCACCCAGAGATGTGACGCATCAAATTCCTTTTTGAGACGCAGGGAATAATCAACCACCACTTCACCGGGAAGGAAGGCCATGGCGAGGTCGTTGCCGAAATTCCATTCCTGAACGAGATACGGCAGTTCGGTCATCAACTTTTCGCCGCGATCAAGTCGGGCGAGCTGCTTCTTGGCGTGGTAGATAATGGGATAGTGAGATTTATCCTGATCCTCGGCGCGCTTCTGGTATTCCTCACGTGTGGGCAAGGTGTCGAATGGGAGGGCAATTTGTTTGCTGCGGCATTCCAGTTTACCATTCAGAGGAGTCAGATCCTTCAAGAGTAATTCGTCTACTGCAGACGCGAGTTCGCTGCCGTGCTGTTTGGCCATGTCCACTCCCGGGCGTGGAAAAGGATTTTGATCTGCCCCGCAGCCGATGCCAGTCATGGCGACGACGCCAGGGTAAACATCTTCAAGGTATTGTTGAGTATAACCGGCCCAGTCAGGGCAGATTCTGGTTTCCGTTCCATCCAGCGTGGTGCAATGACAGGCGTAACTGACCAGGATGCCCCGCAGTGTTCCATTTGGTTGAGTCACGAGGAGAACCGGAACATCGTGGTCCACTGGCCCGCCCTTGGTTCGACGATTTCCGCCGAAGCCTGCCTTGGTTTGTCCCCAAGCCAATTTGGCAGGAGCACGATTCTTCAGCGCAGTAATGGCAACCTTCTCCAAGGCATCAACAAACTCGCGCGTGTAACGGTCGATGTGGGCTTGATCTTCAGCGGGAATGTCGGAGCCATAAATGTTATCGGCAGCACCGGCGAGTTTCGGGGCGGTGTGGGTATGAGAAACCAGCATAGCGAACTTTTCAGAGGCAATGCCCTTCTTAGCGAGTCGCCCGGCGAGTTCGTCGCGCACCTTTTTCGGAACGATACAGTTATCCACCGAAATGAGAATGGCGGGCCCTTCTTTATCGGCACCGATGGCCAGAGCCTTGGCATAGAGGGGATGCAGCACACCGGTCGACTCGGCTTTGCGAGCGAGATAACCGTTCAGGCGGATAGGATAATTTGGCGTAATATCAACCTTGGCGATACCGACATGATAGGTGGAGCCGCCATTTACAGGAAAAGTACGAGCAAAATCTTTTTGAGCACGCGCGCGGAGTTTTTTGTTCGAAACTGCTTCCAACTTGCCGATTCGTTCAACACCGAGAGTCGAGCGGGAGACCTTCTTTTGATCCACGGCATCGAGCAAGACAGCAACCCGGGAATCGTCACGCAGCAGAGCATCCAAGGCAAAAGCGCGATTACGATCCGAGAGGTTTTGCAGGTTCTTAACGAGTGTGGGGCCAACATTTTTGGATTTCATGTCAGCAAGGCCACTCACCGCCCCTTGCTGCAGCTCGGCATTGGCATCCTTCGCCAGATACTTTTCCAGCTGAGCACCGCGGCGTTCCCATGTGTCTACACCGATGATTCGAAGCGCGTCATATCGGGTGCCGCTCTTGACTTGGACATTCTCGGCCATGGCAGAGGCGAGATCGAGGGTGCGGTCCCAGCGGGTCTGCAAGTCCTTATCACCAAGGAGCAGTTCTGCCACGCGATCATCCGGCCAGATGCCTTGAAGACTGAGCCCATTGATGATACCGCCGCCAATGACCACGGCCTGCCAGTCACGGAGAGGCTCGTTGGCTTTTGGCAAGGCGACATTAAGCAAGGATTTCAGCTCAATGGCATTGTTTCGCTTCCCGGCAGCGATGGCGACACGCCAGATCCACGGAATGCGCGCGGACTCTTCCACGCTGTCGTTCGGAAGATTCGTCGTCATGACTGAGACCAACACGTCCGCTTCCCACGGATGACCGTTAATGAATGACTCTCGCTCAGCACTGGTCCTGTTCGTCTCGAGAATCATGCCTGCAAGATGCTGGCCATCGGTCCATTGAGCGTGGGCGAGTTGGGAGCTTGCAATACGAGCCAAGACCATTCCAAAAAGGAGGTATTTTTTCATGTTGGATCGGCCAATGTTATGTAAAAAGCTGTGATACCTAATGATTATGCTTAACTTAGATGCATAGAACAGACCCATATTCATGTAATCGACAGGTCCGAACAAAATAAAATTCCGGTTTTGCCGGTTCTGCGGCAGTAATAAGGAGAGATGGCTGAGCCAATGACAGATCGGGATTTGCTTCGGGAGTATGTGAAGCGCGGATCTGAAACCGCCTTTAGATCACTCGTAGAGCGACACGTGGACCTGGTGTTCGCCACGGCAAACCGGCAGTTGAACGATGCGGCCGCGGCACAGGAGGTCACGCAAAACGTCTTCATTGCCCTGGCGCGCAAAGCGGCAAGGCTTCAAGGAGATAACACCTTAACCGGATGGCTGCATAAAACGACCTTGCTGGAATCCCGCCAATGGTGGCGCGGGGAGTATCGGAGACAGCGTCGTGAGCAGAATGCCATCGAACTTGGAACGACTATGAAGGACGAAGAATCTTTGCTCACGTCGATGACCAGCGTATTGGATGAAGGTTTGATGGAATTGCGGGAACCGGAGCGACAAGCACTGATGCTTCGGTATTTCGAAGAGCAAAACCATCTGGAAATCGGGAAAGCTTTGGGAACCGGGGATGATGCGGCACGCAAGCGCATTGAGAAGGCGCTGGAGAAGCTCACCCAGTTTTTCCGGCGTCGCGGTTATGCCGTTCCGGCGGTAGCAACCACCGCTGCGGCGTTGAAAGCGGCCGCTCAAACTGCGCCGTCGGGCCTTTCCATCATTATTACCAAAGGAGCAATAACCGCAGGAAGCGTAGGGTCTGTGACCGGCCTCGGCCTGCTTATAGGAACTTTTATGGGACTTACCAAAACGCAAGTGGTGGTGGTTTGTGCGCTGGTGGCTGCCGGGCCTGTGACCTATGAATGGCACGCTTCAGCCAAGGCTGGAAGGGAGCAGACATTACTCCGGGAGGAGATTTTGCAAATCAACAAACAACTCAGCGACCGTCAGGGCCATTTGGACGAGACACAAAGAAAGTTGCAAGCCGCTGAGAGTAATTTGAAGAGACTTGGTGGGGCGATAGCTGAGCAGCGCGCGTCGGCTTTGGCTGCGCGCGCTGCAGCGGCGACGAACCTTTATTCGTGGTCTGACGATTCGGATTACGTGCGGCTGCCGAAGAGCATTGCCGGCAGCCTGACGCTTTCGGAATCGGTGCAAATTCCCCGTCCCAGAGGCGGATATCGACGAGAACAGGATTATGTGCTGGGAGAGGATGGTTCACTCGCGGCGCCATTAACGGAGTCGCTTGGCCTGACGCAGAATGAAGATGCTGAGGTCCAAACATTATTTCAGAATTTCATGCTCAGTTATCAACAGCAGGTCCAGGCACACACTTACGTCACTAATGTTGCACCGGCGGAATTTGGGATTGGGGACCGGCAATCGTTGAGCCAGGTCACCATGTCCTTTGCCACAGAGGGACAGGCTTTGAAGGAACGCCTGCGGGATTCCATTACTGCAACTTTGGGAAAAGAACGGGCTGACGTTGTCTGGGAACAGGTATCAGGGACATTTGAGGGCAGGTATAATAACTTCGGCGGTGAAGACTTGATCAAAACGGCGGTCTTGGAAACCAACGGGGATTTCAAAGGGGAATTTCGATATTGGGAAGGACATCGTGGATCGCAGGCGGGAAGTCCATGGCTTCCCTCCAGGGTTACTTATGTCAAAGAAGAACAGCTTCCTGAAGGTATTCGGCCCTTTCTTCCAAAGCTCAAACCGGCTGCCGCAAAATTGTGAACCAGAAATTATGAATAATATTCTGCTCGGCTCTCTCGTTTGCATGTCAGCAGGTGCTTTATGGCTGGCGCAATCTACCTCACTGAAAAACAAGCAGGCTGAAAACCTGAGGTTGACACGCAAGTTGGCTGAAATACAGGCGTCTCTTCAGAAAACCGCGGTGGCATGGACCAATATGGATACCGATCTCAAGCTACGCCGATCAGAACTAAAGTCGGCTGACGCGGAGCTTCGCGTTGCGATGCAGGAAGCGCAGGAAATACCTTTAAAACCGATTGATCCGGAGCACGAGGGTTCGTGGCCGCAGGAGCAGCCTTACTTTTATCTGGCCAAGCGGCATTTGGATCAGATCGGCTACTCGCCTTTCAGCCGTGAAGGCGGTGTCAGTGTCGCAGCAGGATTGCTTTTTGGGATGAGTCCGAAGGAGAAACAACAGGTGGAAGGGGCCTATAACGAGATGAGGATGAAAGCCAACCAGCTTCAACTCGCAAAGGCAGAGCGAATCGAGCCCGAGGCGGGTGTTAATACCGACAACCATCGGGAGGTGAGTTACAAGATCGCGGCAATGACGAACGAAGTTCAGGAACTTCAAAACCAATTCAATTCAGACGTGCGAAAGGCAATAGGCAATGCGCGGTCAGATATTTTTTTGGAACGCGCCGCCTCGGTCTTTGAAGAGGATTATTCAGGGAATTATGGGAAGGCGAATTACATCCTGACTTCCGAGGCAACCCGGAAGGAGGATGGAACCGTGGATTACGAGTTCAAACTTACAGAACCAGGATCTGGGACCATGTACTTTCCTTTCGAGTATCCTTTACAACCAGGCGGGCCAGCATGGGACAATCGTCATCTCTTTGGGGAAGAGCCGCTGATTCCACCACCGCAAGCACCTGAAGAAACAAAGTAAGTCACGGAGATACTGCCAAAGGACAACGTCGGAATCTCATTGGAGCAAAGTTAGCAGCAAAATTTTGCTTCAGTTTATTCTTGTCTGAAAACCATGGGAGGATTACCACAATTACATGTCCAATAACAATACCCCCTCTTCCAACCCCATTCGGATTGAAGTTCCGAGCAAGGGACTGACCCGACGTCACTTCATTTACACCACTGCGCTCGCGGCAAGTTCGCTGGCACTGAGTGCCTATGCAGCACCCAAGGTTAAATATAAGTCACCAAACGAGAAGTTGAACATTGGCCTCATCGGCGTGGGCGGCAAAGGCGAAGTGGATTCCGAAGGCATGTCGGGCGAAAACATCATTGCCATGTGCGACGTGGATTCAAAGACGCTTGCCAAAGGGGCAAAGAAATGGCCGGGCGCCACGCAGTATCGTGATTTTCGGAAGATGATCGAAAGCAATCATGAGATCGATGCCGTTACCGTGAGCATTCCGGATCACCAGCATGCACCAGCAGCGATGATGGCCATCAAGGCTGGAAAGCATGTTTATTGTCAAAAGCCTTTGACGCATACGATTTGGGAAGCACGTGAGCTCACACTCGCGGCGCGGAAATACAAAGTGGCAACGCAGATGGGAAATCAAGGTCATTCCGGGGATGGAAACCGGCGTTTGTGCGAAATGGTCTGGTCTGGAGCCATCGGCAATGTGCTGGAGGCCCACTGCTGGACGAACCGTCCCATCTGGCCACAAGGCAGGCAGAGACCCGCGGGATCTGATCCGGTGCCGGCGCATTTGGATTGGGATTCATGGATTGGACCGGCACCAATGCGACCATTCAAGGACAAGTGGCCGGCAGAACCGGGTGTAAAGCAAAGTCACGGCGGCACTGTTTATCATCCCTTTGCATGGCGTGGTTGGTGGGATTTCGGTTGTGGCGCGCTGGGTGACATGGGTTGTCACGTGATGGATGGCGCTAATTGGGCTTTGAAATTGGGCGCACCGACGAGCGTTGAATTGGTGGATGCTTCACCAATTAACAATGAAATGGCGCCAAGTTGGTCGATCATTCGCCTTCATTTCCCCAAGCGCGGCGATTTGCCGGCCTGCACTTTGACATGGTATGATGGTGGCAAACTGCCAGCACGACCGGCGGAAATGGAAGCAGAAAAATTCCCCGAGAGCGGAACCCTTTTGATTGGCGATAAAGGAAAATTGATGTGTGACACCTATGGCGAGCGCCCGCGCTTGCTGCCGGAATCGAGCATGGTGGATTTCAAAAAGCCGGAGCCAACCATCCCACGCGTCCCGAATAACAGCCCTTATGATGATTTCATTCGTGCGTGCAAAGGTGGTCCGGCAGCATGCTCGAATTTCGATGTTTCCGGCCCATTCACAGAAACGGTGCTGCTTGGAAACCTTGTTTTGCGCATGGGCAAGAATATCGAGTGGGACTGTGAAAAGATGAGAGTCAAGGGAATGCCCGAAGCGGATCAATATATCAAACCGAAGTACCGTAAGGGTTGGAAGGTCTGAGTCAGTCTGTTTTGAAATTCAGAAACAAATAATCCCCATCTTCAAATGAAGGTGGGGATTATTTTTTAGATTTAAACTTTCAGCAGTGATTAACGGCTTTGAGCCAATCATGGGCCATGAGGGAAGCGCCATGGTCAGTCGGGTGAACACCATCCTTCGCCCAGTGCTCAGGCGGTGCGAGCTTGATGGCCTCATTAAACATGGACTGGAATGGAACCCAGGTAGCGTGAAAGGCATCTGCGACTCTTTTGGCCGCAGCGCGGTAGGTATCAAATTCGGGAAACCATTTGTCGTTCACGGCACCACAACGGAGAACGAAGGGCTCGCAGATGACAAGCTTCACATCGGGAAGGGCTTTTTTAGTGCGGTCCAGAAGAGCGCGATAGTCGCGTTCGTAAATTTCGACAGTGCCGTCATACTTGCCATTGAGCTTGTGCCAGATGTCATTCACTCCGATGAGAATGCTGAGGACATTCGGCTTAAGGTCGAGGCAATCGGTTTGCCAACGCTCGGCGAGTTGAAACACTTTGTTACCGCTGACACCGCGGTTGTAAACTTTGAGTCCGTCATTCGGACGATCCACGAGGAGTGCGGCGCCGGCCATCCAGGCGTAACCGTTGCCGAGCGCAGGTTGAACATTCGGTTCGCCCGCTTTTTCGCGACTGCGGCCCATGTCGGTGATGGAATCGCCCTGGAATAACACGACATCGCCTTTGGAAATCAGGGAGCGGACGGTATTGGCCGGCCATGTCTCAGAGGCGGCAGCCTGCGAAGCCGCAGGGACGCTGGCAAGGGCGGCCGTGCCAAGTGCAGTGAGGGAAGAGGTTTTCAGGAAATTACGACGGTTTAATTTGGAGGTGTCGTTCATAGGATGCACGAATGATAGCGAGGAGCAGAAGCTGGGACAATTCTGAATTGATCGGTGAATCCCGGCTCTGTTCCAGCAATGCTACTGAGGAGTCTGAAATTGGTTTAGGTCGAGGGTTCCCTCGTGTTTGGAATGGACCGTATGACTGTGATTGTCCACCACGGTGTAAAGCTTGCTGCTGATGCGGTAGTCGAGTCGGCGGGATTGGATGATGTCGCGCAGACGGGTGGCCATGGCGATGTTGTTCAGGTGGAGTGTGACGGTCTGAGTGGCAGAGGAGAGTCGGGGAATTTCCAACCGGTCGGAGGCGGTGCCCTGGCCAATGTTGAGGCCATCCAGGTAGAGTTTGTGAACCGCACCATCGACGAGGACTGGTTCAGGTTCTTCGCTCTGGACGCGGACGGTGGCATAGAGCGTGGTCTCAAAGACGGTGGATTCGCCAAATTGCAGGTTGACGAGAGAGACGTCCAGCTGCGGGGCATGGCCCAACATGGCACAGGAGGTCACCAGGAAACAGAGGAGGCTGACAAACCCGACCAGTGATAATCTGGTTTTCATGTTGAGGGAATGTAAACCACTGGTATCACGATTGAATATGTATTTTTACTGATCTTTCAATGGAGGCTATCCGGAGCCTGAGGCGGAAGTTAGGTGATCGGCAACTGCTTGACGGTGGGTTTGGGAGGATTCAGGTTGAGTTGGAAGTTATGACTTCAGGAAGCGAGGAGCAAATATGAAACAGAGAGCTACAACTCATGCACAAGCACCGAAGCTCGCGGTGCCGATCAGCAAGCGTGATCATATGCAGGGCTCAATCAAAGCACCGTTGAACCTTGTGGAATACGGCGATTACGAATGTCCTTATTGCGGGTTGGCGCATCCGGTCGTGAAGGAGGTACAGTCGGAACTTGGCGATCGGTTGTGTTTTGTGTTCCGCAATTTCCCGTTGGTGGACATGCATCCCCATGCCGAAACGGCGGCGGAGGCTGCAGAAGCCGCGGGTGCCCAAGGTCAATTCTGGGAAATGCACGATATATTGTACGAAAACCAGCACGCTTTGGACGACGAGGACTTAATCAGCCATGCGGCGAAACTCGATTTGGATATGGAACGATTGGTTGATGAACTGGATGAAGGAGTTTATCGGCCTCGCGTAGAGGAGGATTTCCAAAGCGGTGTGCGTAGTGGTGTCTCGGGTACGCCTGCGTTTTTCGTAAATGGTTTTCTCCATGAGGGAGAGTATGATTTCGATACGCTGGTTAATGCGCTTATGGAAACGCGGGAGCAAGGTTAACAGGGCTATCGATGGCAAATGTAGAGACTGCGAGGTTTTTGGATTTTGAATCCGAAAAGGTTGACCGTACGAGGTGAAGAAGCAGTTGGCTAACAGAAAAAAGGACCCTGTTGCCAGAGTCCTTGATGTTTAAATTCGGAAATTTTTCCTACTTACCAGTTACTAATAAATTAGTAACGGTTTTGGCGGCGTTCACCACCACCGTATCCACCGCTGCCGCCGCCGGAACGTTGTTCCTGGGGACGAGCTTCGTTGACGGTGAGGGCGCGACCTTGCCATTCCTTGCCGTTGAGGTCAGCGATGGCGGCTTCTGCGCCTTCGGCTGTGGCCATGGTGACAAACCCGAAACCGCGAGCGCGGCCGGTCATTTTGTCCATGATCAAGTTGACTTCATTGACGGGGCCGTGTGCAGAAAACAAATCCTGGATGTCGTTTTCGGTGGCTTTGAATGAAAGATTACCGACGTATAATTTAGTACTCATGATGATTTAATATTTAGACCCACTGCCCTTTCCCAAACTGTTCCCGAACATCGGGTTTCAAATCATCACTGAACTAACGCTCAACTGAAGATCTACCAGAACTTGAAATCGACTAGCTGCCTAAAAGCAAAGCTACCCTACTCTGTATCCACCGGGTTGCAACATATATCGCAATAAATCTTTTGGATATTGAAGCCATAAATACTTAACTCCTGTTGCCGAAAGATGAGACCGGACAACAGGAGCTGGATACAGATTCGTTAAACCCGGAGCATTAAATCAACCGGGCTCTTCGTTGACGCAGAGGATTATTTCTTAAGCCGGTAAATCATTACGCTGTTAGTAGTTGGATTCGTGACGACGTATTGGCCATTAATAATCGCGGGCGCTGGTAAAACTGGAGTCCAGGATGAAACGGAAAGCAGATTCGCGGTACTTTCCAAATTGAAGCCGCTAACGTTCGTCGGCCACGATATGACGATGTTCTGGCCTGTTTGAACCAGAGTGAGGGTCGGCGTCGGGTAGACGGTGAAAGATTGATCAGCGTTCGGGGCGGCGTTGTAGTTGGCGCTGCCTCCTTGCGAAGCCCGCACGACGACAACGCCGGTATCGGTGAACGTGACCAAGCCTGCGGAAATGGTCGCCGGGCCGGAGAGGATACTGAACGTCACTGGCAATCCTGAGCTTGCCGTTCCATTCACAGCAAAGGCGGGCTCGCCGATTGATTTGTTCGGGATGGGATTGAATGCGATCATTTGATTTGCCTTCGCAACCGTGAAGGATTGATCCACGTCCTCGGCTGAATTGTAGTTCGTATTGCCAATTTGCGACGCCCGGACGGTGACTGTGCCTGCACCCGTTATCGTAATGGTGTTTCCGGAAATCGTTGCCGGACCGGAGAGGATGCTGAAACTGACAGCCAAACCGGAGTTGGCAGTTGCGCTCACTGCGAATGAGCCATCGCCGTAGGTTTTATTTCCCAATGCGGCGAACGTGATGGTTTGATTCGCTTTTGCCACGGTGAAGGATTGATCGACGTCCGGTGCGGGATTGTAGCTACCATTGCCGCTTTGAGAAGCCCGTACTATGACCGTGCCCACGCCAGTGATTGTCACGGTATTCCCGGAAATCGTTGCGGGGCCGGAGAGGATGCTAAAGCCAACCGGCAAACTGGAACTGGCAGTTCCGCCGACTGTGAACGCCACATCACCGTAGGTTTTATTTCCCAAGGCAGCAAACGTGATCGTTTGATTCGCCTTCGCCACGGTGAATGACTGGTCCATGTCCGGTGCCGGGTTAAAGTTCGCATTGCCGGCCTGGGAAGTCCGCACTGTAACCGTGCCCACACCAGTGATTGTCGCGCTATTCCCGGAAATCGTTGCGGGGCCGGAGAGGATGCTGTAACTGACAGCCAAACCGGAGCTGGCAGTGGCGCTGACGGTAAATGATGGGTCGCCATATGCCTTGTTTGCCAGCGAGGCAAACGTGATTGTTTGATTGGCCTTCGCAACCGTGAAGGACTGATCCACGTCCACGGCTGAATTGTAGTTCGTATTGCCACCTTGCGAAGCCCGGACGGTGACTGTGCCCGCACCCGTTATCGTAATGGTGTTTCCGGTAATCGTGGCCGGGCCGGAGAAAATGCTGAAGGCAACGGATAAACCCGAGCTGGCGGTGGCACCGACCGTAAATGAAGCATCACCGTAGATTTTATTGCCTAGGGCAGCAAACGTGATCGTTTGATTTGCCTTCGCCACGGTGAAGGTTTGATCCACGTTTGGCGCTCCATTGTAGTTCGTATTGCCGGCTTGCGACGCGCGCACAGTGACTGCGCCCGCACCGGTAATCGTAATGGTGTTTCCAGAAATCGTGGCAGGGCCAGAGAAGATACTGAAGGCAACGGATAAACCCGAGCTGGCGGTGGCACCGACCGTAAATGAAGCATCACCGTAGATTTTATTGCCTAGGGCAGCAAACGTGATCGTTTGATTTGCCTTCGCCACGGTGAAGGTTTGATCCACGTTTGGCGCTCCATTGTAGTTTGCATTGCCAGCTTGTGTGGCTCGCACGGTGACTGAACCTGCACCCGTTATCGTGACGGTATTTCCGGAAATCGTTGCCGGACCGGAGAGGATGCTGTAACTGACAGCCAAACCGGAGTTGGCAGTTCCGCTCACTGCGAATGAGCCATCGCCGTAGGTTTTATTTCCCAATGCGGCGAACGTGATGGTTTGATTCGCTTTTGCCACGGTGAAGGACTGATCGACGTCCGGTGCAGGATTGTAGCTACCATTGCCGCTTTGAGATGCCCGGACAGTGACCGTGCCCGCGCCGGTGATCATCACGGTATTCCCGGAAATCGTTGCGGGGCCGGAGAGGATGCTGTAACTGACGGCCAAGCCCGAGCTGGCAGTGGCGCTGATGGTAAATGATGGGTCGCCATACGCCTTGTTTGCCAGCGAGGCGAAGGTGATGGTCTGGTCCGTTTTTGGCGGCACGAAAGTAAAGCTCACCTGTACATTATGGTTGGTCTGGATATACGACAACGTGTAGGTGGTACCGCCTGTCTGTACAACACTGCCATCCACGAGCCATTGGTTCACGACATAATTGGCATTGGGAGTGGCGGTGAACAGCTGACTGGTACCGGTGTTTTTCGAGAAGGAGCCGGTCGGACTGATAGTGCCACCACTGCCCGCTGAGGCAACGATTGTGCTTGGAGGCAGAACGCGGTTGTAGCCGATCGCATCCAGCACCCGGAGTTCCACGCCCAGGACTGGAGATGTACCGGGGGGAGAAAATGCGTCCTGCACTTCGGGAGTTACACCGCCATAAAAGCTATACCAATCCTGGAAATCGCCGCCTTGGGTCTGATTGTACCTGGCGAGCTGCGTGGTGCCATCGAAAGATAAGTAGCTGGCGACATTGGCATCCGTCGAAAAAATTCGTGACCCGCTTGCATCATAGCGGAAGAGATCTTCAGGAAATATGGCGCCGGTTGGAGCCGGGGCGCCATTAGACAGCCCATTGAGGGCCGAGCTGAAACCGAGGACTTCGTCGATTTCATGGGAGACAGTGCCAAAGAGCGAATATTTACTTGGATCGTTAGCGGCGGCGGAGAGGTTCATAATTCCCAGGTTCAACTGGACGGTGCCGTCAGGTTGTCCTGCCGGGGGATTGGCTGTGAAACCCAGCGCCCGAGCGAGGGCGAGCTTGACGTTCACGCTTGAGTTGCCGTTCACAGGATTGTTGGCAACATTCGGCAAGTACGCAAGCGCCGTGGCATCGTCGGTCGTGGTGGCATGAGAAGCCAGAGCCGCCCGGTAGGTCGAGTAGGAATAAGTCTGGTAATAAACTCCGCTGCTGAGACCGAGCCCGCTCGTCATCTTCTTGAAAGTAATCGCGACGGTGATGGGGTCGGAGAAATTGCTTTGGTAAACGGCAATGGCTGAATTAATGGTGGCCTCAATTTGGGCGGCCTGGGGATCACTGGTGATGGAGCTATCGAAAGTTGGTATGATGGTCAGCCCGCTCGGAGGAACAGCCGTGGTGAAACTGTTCACGCTGGACCAGATGCCAATGTCACTGCCATTGCGGCCGTGGACTTCCCAGTAATAAGTGGTGCCAGGGTTCAAAGGTGTGACCGGAGTGTAGGAGGTTGAGCCGGAAGTGGTGTTTAGAACAACGCTCGGGCCACCGGAACTGGCGGTGGGATCGGTCGGCAAATCAGCCGCACTGGTCGCGACGATAATGCGGTAGGAAGTGGCGTTGCTCACGGAAGTCCAGGTAAAAGCCGGAGTTGTCGACTGCGCGGTGGCGCCGTTGGCCGGGGTTCCGAGCGTTGGTGCGGGCGCACTGGCGGCAGTTACGTTGATTATTTTGCTGTAGGAATTATCGCCCTCGTTTACTTCGACAACCGTGGAACCGGTATCGGCGGTGATTTGAATGGTATGGCTGCCTGCGCTGAGAGCGCCGAGAGAATAGTCCTGCACGTAAGTGTAGGTGCTGGGATTTAAACCGCTGGAAGACCAGGAGTGATTGAGCACGCCATCCACGTATAATCCCACGGTGAAGGAACCGGAAGCAACGGTGCCGTTGTTGATCACCGACCAATCGATGTAAAGGTTGTCCGCACTTGTGATCGCGGCGGTGTCCGTGGAGGTGCCGGTCACGGTCGAAACAATCAGCTTGTCTCCCCAGCCGGAAGGTTGATGCGGAGACAGATTTGGCAGAGCTGGCGCGCTAACGGTGATGGTTTTAGTGTAGGAATTGTCGCTTTCACTGCTCTCGGTGACAGTGCTGCCGGTATCCGTGGTAATCTGGATGGTATGGCTTCCAGCGGTGAGGGCGCCGATGGAGTAATCCTGAGCATAGGTGTAAGTGCTAACGCCTAGCGAGGACGAAGGCCATGTGTTCTTTAGGACACCATCAACATAGAGAGAGGTTGAGAAACTGCCAGCCGCAGAGCCGCCATTGTTGATCACGGCCCAATCGACATAGAGCGTGTTGGTCGTGATGAGGGGAGAGCTGTCAGTTGAAGTGCCGGTGCCGGTCGAAACCACAATTTTGTCCGACCATCCTGATGGCTGATAAGGGGTCAGATTCGGCAGAGCTGAAGCGCCGACCGTAATCGTCTTGGTGTAGGAGTTGTCGCTTTCGTTACTCTCGGCAACGGTTCCAGCGCTATCCGCCACGATCTGGATCGTGTGCGAACCGGCGGTTAGGACGCCAATGGAATAATCCTGGAAATAAGTATAGGAGCTGCCAGCCAGCGAGGCCGAGCTCCATGCATGCTTCAGCACTCCGTCCACGTAGAGCGAGGTGGTGAAACTGCCAGCCGCCGCGCCCAAATTGGCGACCGCCCAATCGACGTACAGCGTATCGGCTGTGGTCAGCGGGGAACTGTCGGTTGATGTTCCTGTAACGGTAGAAACAACAATTTTGTCCGACCAACCGGATGGTTGGTAAGGGGTCAGATTCGGCTGAGCAATGGCTGAAACGGAAAATGTGACTGCGCAGGCAGCGGCTAATAATTTCAGCCCGATTTTGATGGCGTTGATCATAGTTGACTTCTGAGATTGCTGAGCTTTGGTGACTATTTGGGAACTGGCATCCATTCACGGAGTGGGCCGTCGGGTTCGCAATAGAGACTGCAAAGCGTCATGCGTAAAGGCAAGTTTCGTGCCGTTCTTAAGGAAAGTTGGTGATTTTTGCCGGGAAAATGAGCGTTTGTTGGAGTTTTTGCCTCAGTTCAGCAGGTTTGATAACGCTGGTGATGAATCGGTGGCATCGGCAGACCAGTTGGAAGGGCGTTCCAGAGTGATACAAAAGTGTCCATGCAAACTGGCCGGATTGGGCGGTATGTCTGTCGGAGAAAAACCAGTTTGGGAGCGACGGTTTGGCATCGGGATTGAGTGAACTAAGGAAACCAACAAACGCAACGGGAGAAAGTTTGATTAAACTCCAATCCACCTGAAAACGGCGAAGGGTGTCTGATAGATTTTATCCCCTGCTCTGCCGAGCAAAGGATGAATCGTTTGGAAAACGTCGGGCGATTCTGATTGGAAAAGTTGAAGTTATCGGGCGAAATCCGATGGTGAGAATTTCTGGTTCACAGAGATGTGCTCGTGTGTTTGGGTGAAAACCACTTTGCCGGACTTTATACTGTTTCGAACTTGTTGGTAGTCTTTTTCCATTGTAGCTCTTAGGGCTGCCATGAGCTCAGGGGTAGCGGGTTGATTCTTTTCTGCAAGCGCGTTTTTGACGGCTGCATCGCTGATTTTGAGAGGAGGTAGAGAGGCGTTTTCAGTAATGCTCTGGCTTTTGTGGATCAGGTAGTCCTGCTTGCCGATCCAAAGTCTCCACGTGATGTTCCCGGTAGTGCCCTTGTCGTACGGAATTTTGATCGGTTCCATTGCGCTCGAAATCACAAAGCAATCAACGTCGCCCACCTTCTCATCAGGCTCAATTGTGGTTTTGGCAAGATCTGAACCAGGGACGCCCAATACGCCGCCAGACTTGAGATTGCAAAATTCCGAAGGTACAGTCGATGCGGCAGAATAACCGTTGGCTGAGGCCAGTGCGGTTTGCATGTTTGGCATTTTCTTGGGTTCGGTATCCTGTGGCTGCCCTTTCGTTATGGTTTGCAGAAAATCTCCGCTGCCAGCGGACCAGACAATTCCGGTCATGTTGAAAAAGCCGCCAGTCTGAGTCCATTCGAGCTTATATAGATTGGGGCGCAGCAGTCGGGTGTTAAACGTCGTGGTTGTGGTTGAGCCAGCGCCTTCCGTCACAACGATTCCGTCATCGCTGTAACTGACAAGGGCTGCGTAGGCAGCCTTGGATTTTTTGGCGATCTCTCTCGCGGTGGGTTTGTCATGCAAACTGCTTTGGGAAATAGCCACCGTGGTGGCACCGATGGCCACTAGGGCGACTATGCCCACGCCGACGGCGACTTTGAGTTTCATCCATTTCATCATTTTGAGGGTTCCTTTCACGAAGGTTGTTACTGAAGCTGCGGCGGCCGAACCTTGGACGGTTGTCGCAGAAATTGTCGCTGCCAGGCCGACCGGCACGGCGTAGGCGGAGTTCGCGGAAATGGCTGCCGCAATCAGAGCTGAGGAAAGGACTATGCCGCGTTTGGTAAAGAGTGCGCGGAGCTTTTCCAAGCCCCGCGCCACCCGTTTCTGTGCGGCTCGTTCTTCCATGCCCAAAGCCATCCCCACCTCCTGTAAACTTTTGTTCTCCAAATAGCGCAGGACCAAGGCATCGCGGTCGGTTTGTCCCAACCCAGCCATCGTTTCGTCAAGCAAGGGAGACAATTCCTGCCAGGCGGCTTCGGTTGCGGTGTCTTCAATGGTGGATTGCATGTACGCCTCCTGCTCGCGGTTTTGGCGGCGCGATTGTTGTTGCAACGCCTTGCTGGCCGTAAACCGGGTAGTGCGATAGAGCCAGCCGGGGAGAATGGCTTTAGGGCTGAGTGAGCCGGCCTTTTGGGAGAGAATGATAAAAACGGCCTGGGTGATTTCCTCAGCCAGATGGGGATCGCGGACCTGCCGCAGGGCGGACGAATAAACAAGGGTAACGTGCCGCGATACGAGCGTTTCAAAAGCTTGCTCGGAGTGTCGCGTAGCGTACTCCTGCACCAACTCCATGTCACTGTTCGTCATTCATCATGTATATCCACGCCGATGACGAAATGAGACAAATTATTTTTGGAGACTCGGGTTCAGCGGCCGGGTTTCACCTCATGGATGAAATCGTAATCGTGCGCGGTAACCAGCAAGGGGAATTTCAGTTCCTTCATATGGGCTGAAGCCCGGTGGACGAACTCCTGAAATTTTATAACCACCAATAGATCAGTAACTGAGCACGCATCATAAAAATTTTTATCACGAAACGCAGGGCTGCCATAAACTTCTTGAAGTGGCTCGAGTCCTTCGATAGCAATTGCGCCAGGATCTTCCGCCTGCCAACGGGCCAACCAATCGTAATCGTCATGGCCGCCATATTGCTGGTAGGCAAACAGGTTGCAAAACCAAAGGTCAGTGTTGATGCAGAAGCCATTCATCTCGGTATAGGCGGCTCCGATTGGAAAGCGGTTTGCCACCTGTCGAAAGAAATTGTCGAAAAACTCAGCAAAGGCCTCGGCATCTGTGGTGATGTTGAGATCAAGTACGATGTGAAATGGGGAACGCGGCAGGGCTTTAAGTTCTTCACTGACGGCGCGCTGGCAGGTGGCAAGGTCGCCCGTTAGCAGGGTCGCCGAAAGCTGTCGTTGTAGAGAGATGTCTTTACTGCTCATAGGCTGGGTTCTTGCGAATTTCCGGTTCAAAGAGTGCACCGATCTTCAATTCAAAAATTTCTCCACTATCTGATCTAATCACAGCCTGCAAATAGGAAGCCAAGGCTACAGCGGCTTTCCATGGTGGATAGGACACATCGCCCGGCGGGCATACAGGAGTGAAAGAAGCAGCGCCTTGGAACCAACGGAAGACGATGTGCCATTTTCGTTGTTTTGGCCAATAGACTTCGGCGTCTCCGTCCTGTGAGTTGATCCGGATGATCTCACCGGTGGCTACCAAGGTCCCAAATTGTCCGGGATGCAGGCGAACGCCTTTGGTTGCTGCCACAGCAGCCTTCCACTCTTCCAGCGGAATTTCCCCGGAGGTGCGTTCGATGTGAAGTTTGTAGGTCATGGTGCAGGTGCAGTATCTTGTATCAGCTTACTTCTGTACGATGGCTAAAATGCGGCCATCCGGGTTTGTGCGCCAAGACTTACTCAGTTTCCATGCACTCTGTGGGGATTCCTTCACAACGGTGTAATGGTACCGGAAACGGTCGTCCTTCTTCAGGAAATGGATGATGCGTGAGATCGGGAAGTCCACTGGAGCATTCAAATCATCCCGTTCAAAAGCCAGACCGGCGGGGCCGGTGCCTGCAAATCCCGGCAAACAATCTTTATTTGCGAGATCGATCAGAAACATCTGGGCATCAGCGGTGAAAGCCCCGCCTGGCTGGGTTCTCAGAAATTCCGCCATTCGAGCCATTGTTTCCGCGACTGACTTCTTGCCGGGGGATTTGAGCCACGCCTCTAATTCCAGTCTATGAGCAGCAGCCGAGGTAAAAGGAGGTGTTTGTTTAAAATCGGTCCACAACTGCTCCAGGGACTTTCCCGTGGCTTCGGCGAAAAAGCTGTCGGAGTACAGGCCCTGTTGCAATTTAGTATGGAGTTGGCGAACGAGCGCTGAACCGTGGGCGGCCTCAATATATAAAAGCAACGCTCCCGCGCAATTGTATCCCGAGGTATAATGGGGAAGAGACGCCGAACACTCGGCACAATTTAATGTATTTGTATATCCAAGTTTGAAACCGACGTAGGTGGCTATTCCTTCCGTCCAGCAGCTCGGAGCCTTAGCCGAATAGCCTTGAATAACGTGGGTCATTTCGTGAGCTAAATTCATTTCGAAATCATCCGGGTATTTAGAAAGCCAATCAGCGCTGAGATAGATGGTATGTCCCCTGGCATATGCAGGGACCAGACCATCGCTTCCCCAGGCGGTGTTTTGTTTAAAAACGATTTTGAAGTGAGGAAATTTCTTTTCTCCGAGGAGCTTTGTTATCTTTGGAGCTAAATCGTTGGCCAACTCCTGTGCACGTTGTGCAAAGGATGTCAGTTCCGGGGTCTGATGACAATCCACACGAACAACACACACCGATTCGCAGGCTTTTAGTTTAGAGTCATGGATAGTCTGATTTGGTGTGTTGCAACCAACGAGCAAAATGAATAGTGGGAGGCAGAAGTATTTGGAGACTGGTTTCATAACAGCAACAGCAATGAAGCAAATTACCGGTTGCGCTGGACCGCTGAATTAAAACCAGAACCATCCGGGCCGGCGACGCCGTCTGAATTCAAGGGAAATTGGTTCTTGGGCTGAATAATCGTGGAACCGCTACTCGTGAAAATGGCACCGCCTCTTCCTCCCGCGCCTCCCTGGCCGCCATAGGCACCGGAACCGCCCGCTCCACCGGAACCACAAGTATTATCAGTTATATTACAGTTATTCACGATCAGCGTGCTGGAGTTGAAAACACCTCCACCGCTGCCTCCAGAACCGCCGTAGCCACCGGCGCCAGTAAATCCGAAACCCGGCCCTCCGGTGCCGCCGTTTTGACACGCGTTGCCACGGATAGAGCAACCGACCAGCATTAAATTGCCGCTATTGTATAACCCCGCACCATTTCCGCCCGGTCCGCCACCACCACCTGGAAAGCCAGGGTAGACATTCCCCACCCCCCACTGCGCACCATCGGTTCCGCTCCCAGTCATATTGCCATCGATCTCGCAAAGTGTTAGCCGTGAAGTTCCCAAATTATAAACGCCACCTCCATCTCCGCCCTTGGCACCAAAAATAAACTGACCATTAGCTTGTCCCCCTTTTCCTGCAACGTTGTGGTTGATTGTGCAACTGCTCAACATCATCGATCCCGAGTTGGCAATGCCACCTCCGCTGGCTCCTAATGAGCCTGATGTTCCGATCCCGCATGAATTATCGCTGATTTCAGAATTATCCATAACCAGCGTCCCGCTGTTGTAAATACCACCTCCGTCACCACCACTGCTTCCTCCGTACCCGCCTGTCCCCTGAACACCCTGACCACTCTGATTTCTGGTGATGAGACATCCTTTGAGGATCAACGTACCGGCATTAAGAATACCTCCGCCATTTTCCCCTGAAAGCCAGAGACTCCGTGCTGGCGGTGCAGTGCCTCCAGTAACGATAATATTCTCCAGCTTTAACCGGGCATTTGGCAGCACCTGAAGCACACGATCACCCAAACCGACCGCAGAAATTGTGACGCGTGAAGCAGACGATCCGATGATGGTAAGGTCGCCTCTGGTAACATCCAAATCCCCGGTGTATCCGGCGTTCTCTCGTGGTCCGCCCAAGGTTAAATGGTAAGTCCCGGACATCAGAAGAATAAAATTGCTTCCACCATTGGCATTGGCAGCCAGGATGGCACCGCGCAAAGTGTTCACACCGGTACCGTCTGCGGTGTTGCTAACCAAAAATATGCGACCGCTCGCCGCCTGCGCAAAAAGCATGGAGACCGCAATGACTACAGCTGACAGAAGAAGTCTGAAGTCAGACGCGATCCGTATTTTCTGAGGCATGATAGAAAAGAATGGTTTGAAATTCTGATGGCAGACTTGCTCAGTGAATTCACCCTTGGTCTGGCTAATGTTCATGATTCTTAATTCGGTTACAGGCTGTGGGTTTGCAGCCCACCTCTTTTTTTGCACTGTGTGTGGAAAAAGGAATTTTGTCGAGGAGATTTCCGCGGAAGGGCGAAGGTTTGATCGCGGGTGGGATTGGCGCAAGCCGATTACAAATCGGCGATACGGCAGAAAGGATTTCTGCGCTACGAGGCGTGAGCCTCTGAGTTCGTGGGCCAGATCAAAAATAGAAAGCCGGTGAAGCGGACGAGGAAAAAGCAGAGAAACGGCGGGTCAGGGAGCGCGCTGGTTTTCCTTGATGGTTCGATGCTCACAGCGATTTCATTTTGAGATAGGCTGTGAGTTTGCAGGCGATTACCTCCAGCATGGAAGCATCTCTTTTAGCAGGCGTGAGCGTCTGCCGATTCTCCGTAGAGGCGTTTGGCAAGGGAGACGGTCCACTCGCCGACGCTTTGTCCGCCAGCCTTTCCAAGCCAGAAGAATCGCCAGCCCATAAAGTGATTAATGTTGATCTCAACATGGAGATCAAGAATGTCCTCAAACGTCAAAACCACTTTGGGCTCGTCCTGATCGTCAGCCAATTGGAGCAGCGACTCCGGGGTGTCTTCCGGATAGATGAGAAAAGCTGGCAGGGAACAGATTCCGGCCAGTGCTTCGCGTATTGTGGCGATGAAAAGGTATAGCTCTGGTGGCACATCGAGCCCCAACACAAATTCCGCGTCGGATAGAGGGGGGCGATCTTCAACAACTTTTTTGTAGTGTGTGTTGATGCTCATTGACTTCGAATGTGTGTGGAGGTGAGGAATTTGTCGAGGAGAATTCGGAAGGGCTGAAAGGTATAAGAGAAACTGAAACACCGTCCTCGCGATGGGCATTAGAAAATTTTATATGGTTTCCCCGGGCGCTGAAGTGCCGGGCTATTGTCATAGCATCCCTCTGGAATACGACGGGAAGAAAACTCATTGCGAACCGAGAAAGAAGATGCGAGAGCTGCGCCATCACTTCGAAGAATTGGACGATGGCGATTTTATCGGGTCAACGAGCTGCGGACGAATGCGGAGGTCGGTTGAGCTTTTTGACTGAGCCGATGTGGGCGTCAAGATAGAGTTGGTTCCAGATGGAGCCGTGGATGCACACAACCGCCCAACCCAGCGACCTCGCTTCAGATATTGTGTTCCAACATTCCCCGAATGGGGCAGAGCCAATAGACCATGCACATCGCAAAGTAGATTCTTGACACATTGCACGTCTTCCTTGCATACATCCACCGAACAAGCGAGATGTCACATCCTCCAATACCTGAACGCAAAGTCCGGTGGGTCACCCACGGCCTGACCGCATTTACGCTCATCGAACTGCTGGTCGTAATTGCAATTATTGGCATCCTGGCCGCATTGCTGCTTCCTGCATTGGCCGCTGCCAAGCAGCGCGCTTACGCAACGCAGTGCCTGGCCAACCTAAACCAAATCGGCTTGGGCATGACCCTCTATTCGCAAGATTCAAACGAGCTTTTCCCTGAATCAGGCGGCACCATTTATTGGGACCAAATCGATACGAACACCCTAAAGCAAGGATGGATGCAGCAAATTCTTTCTTACACCAAAAGCACCAATGTCTATCGGTGTCCGGCAGACAACAAGAGTCATTTCAGCTATTTCAATGGCAGTCGCGCCGCTTATATCGAAACTACCAAGGCCGGCTCTGTCGACGTCAAAAAAATCAGGTTTCCGAGCGCGCAAGTTTTATCCGGCGACACTCTCTGGGTGGACGCCGAAATCGAGGATGCGGATAAGGATGATTATGCGGTCAATTGTATCGGCGGGGCAGAGAATGGGAATCGGTGGGTTCCGTGGCAACGTCATTTCAAGGGGCAAAACATTCTTTTCACGGACAACCATGTAAAATGGTTTAAGGGCTACAATGCTGGCGAAATGACTTTCCGATATGATTCGATGCACGGCTGGCAATAAAGAGGTTTTTGCTTCGTTATTTCCATGAAAATCAAAAACAGGTTTAAGACCATTGGAATTTTGTTGTTGCCGTTCCTATTGGCAACATGCCGGGTTGTTGTTTTGAAAAGTTAATGATTGCAGGCTTAACAATTTATCTTCGATGAAAAAGCAACTGATCGTTGTTGGCGTTCTGGTTTTGTTCACACTTTCCGTTGTTCAAGCTGAAAGCGTCCGGTCTTTTTCAGGCGTTTTAAAGACTGAATCAGGGGGTGGGGATTCCGCCGATTGGAACTGGGCTGTCCTGGTCGATGGTATGAAATGGCGAATTGATATCGAAAGTGCGACAGTAAAGACTGGCGATAGATACTCGGCCGGGTTCGATGGTCGCACAACTGTTTCTATAACTCGATTTGGCAATACGAGTCCACCTCCGTCCAAGCTTCTCAATTCGACGTCAATTCCAGAGATCAATGATTCGACAGCGATCATCGAATCTGGCGTAATGCCTTCTGAAGAACTTCTCCTGGCTCATCCTTTATGGCTGACATTTTGCGCTCCTTCTTTGCTCAAGTTTTTCCCGGATGGCTCAATGCCTGCATTAGATGGTGTTGGAATTGAGGAATGCTTCGAGAGCAGGAACACAAAGTTTAAGTTCAAATATGAAATGCTACCCGGTGAAAAGTTTTTTAAAACATTTGAACTGATGAATGACGGTTATATTCGCCAAAAGGGAGCTGGTGGCAAATTTGCTCTCTTCAAGCGTCAAGCTCCATATGATAACGGGTTTGTGCAGGCAAAGCTTCATGCAGAAGGGCTTCAAACGGGTGGAGTTCCTGAAAAAACCATCTACGAACGATTTTCGGCGGCCAAGGAGAAGGACGGAAACGATCACCGTTTTGATCGTTCAACTGTGACGATACTAACTGCCGGGACTACAAACGTTGCTGACGATGTTTGGTTGCCTCCACCAAGCAAGGTTCCGCAGGTGAAGGATAGACGTTTTTCCTTTGACACTCCCCCGCTTTTTTCGATCGAATACCGACACAAAGGGAGTAGTTGGTTACCAAAGGATGACCCGCAAATCATGGCAATGTATAGGTCAGATGTGGGGCTTCGTAACGAGGAGGCTCAACCAGTCGGCAGCAATAAAAAACGAGCGACATTTTTGGTGTTATTTGGAATTGGAGGGAGCGCGCTCCTGTTACTTCTCTACTCACTTTCGAGGAAGAAAGCTCAATTGTGAAAAACGACAGCACACGAGATGCCCTTCAAGTTTAGGTGCGATTCCATCTAATCGGCGCGGGCGTGCTTCGACGAAGCGGCGGTCGGTAGATGTCGGTGCGCGGCTTGATGAAAAAGGGATGGTGGAGTTTTGGACGGGAGAGGTGTGGAAGGCTGCGCCGAGGCCGTTGGCTGTTCGCTCCTGGCGGAGGTAGCTGTGAAGTGATTGGAGCGAGGATGGAGGATGGCGCAAGGAAACGCGGGAACTCAACAATTGATTATGTGCAGTTCAAAATATTCGTGTTGAACTCACGGGAGGGCGAGTGATTGGATCGCAGGCTGCGGCCGCGGATTGGCTCGATGGACCAAACAGTGTCACCGACGGGGCTAGAATTCCGGGGTCCTTCCGGACTGGCACCATTCCACACGGGCACCAGCCTCATTCCACCGGTTTATTGATTGCTGGCGCGGGGACTTGGATCGCGGGCCGTGTAAACGAATGGAGGCACATGGAGGATGAACGTCGAGGGCCGTGTCAGGGAAGCGCGCAACACTTCCCTACCGATTAATTGATTGCTGGCGCGTGTTTTTTTTATTTGCGGGTCGCGTGCGCGAGTGGAGGCAACTGAACTTCGAATGTGGGAAATCCGCCTCCTGTTGCTGGGCGGGTGCAGTTATTTTTGGAGATTTGGTGTAAGTGGTTGATAGTCAATGGAAGATAGTTTCAAGAGCTTGGAGGGGGTTGGACTGTGTATGTCCAACCCCCTCTGTCATATTGATGGTGTAATGATTTTCTGGCTGAGGGCTGAGGGAGGTGGGGAGATGATGGGCGGAATGGCTGGGTTGCTGAGAGGAAAATGAATCTGATTTTGGCATGGAAAAAAGGTCGTTTTGGCCGGAAGTTTATGGGTGTGAGAGATTGACTGGAAAGGGGTTTTGAAGAATGATTATGTTCTCCTTGAACGAGATATTTGAGTGTCTGAGGAGCGGGTGCATTCCCCAAGATTTTAGAATTTATTCGTGCCGGATGGCGGCTGGTGCGGACGTGGTTTGGAAGCAAATTAAACAGACAAGCGGCAGCTAACGGCACTTAACGGCAGTAAACGACGGTTAACAATTTTATTTTATTATGGCGACTAAAACTACTGAGAAGAGTGACAAGGTGGAAAAAACTGTGAAGGCGGCTTCGGAACGTTCTGCTGAAAAGCCGGACAAAGCGGAGCGCGTTGCGAAGGCGGACGGTGCTGAAGCAACAGCACGGGTAATTTCGCCGACGCGGCAACGCGATCTGGAAGCGGCGCTTTCAACAATCATCAAATCGTATGGCGAGGGCAGCATCATGCGGCTGGGTGAGGCGAACGCGCATCAAGCGATTGAGGTGATTCCGACAGGTGCGTTGGGATTGGATCTGGCGCTGGGTGTGGGTGGTTTGCCGCGGGGTCGCGTGGTGGAGATTTACGGACCGGAATCTTCGGGTAAGACGACGTTGATGTTGCACGTGATTGCGAATGCGCAAAAGATGGGCGGATTGGCAGCGTTCATCGACGCGGAGCATGCGTTGGACCCGGGTTACGCGAAGAAGCTGGGTGTGAACCTGGATGATTTGCTGGTGTCGCAACCGGACTGTGGTGAAGAGGCGTTGACGATTTGTGAGACATTGGCGCGGTCGAATGCGCTGGATGTAATCGTGATCGACTCGGTGGCGGCATTGGTGCCGAAGGCTGAGTTGGAAGGCGAGATGGGGATGGCGACGATGGGTATGCAGGCGCGTTTGATGAGCCAGGGCTTGCGGAAATTGACGGCGATTTTGAACAAGTCGAAGACGACGTGCGTTTTCACGAATCAATTGCGTGAAAAGGTGGGCGTGATGTTCGGCAATCCGGAAACGACGCCGGGCGGGAAGGCGCTGAAATTTTATGCGAGCGTGCGGTTGGATATTCGCCGCAAGGATACGCTGAAAGACGCGGCGGGGAATGCGATTGGCAACCATGTGAAGGTGAAAGTGGTGAAGAACAAGGTGGCGCCGCCGTTCTCAGAGACGGAGTTTGACATTATTTATAATCACGGCATCAACAAGGAAGGGAGCATTCTGGATGTGGGTATCGAGAATGGCGTGGTGGATAAGAAGGGTGCGTGGTTGCAGTTCGCGGGTGATTTGATCGGCCAGGGCAAGGAAGCGGCGCAGCGGGCGTTGGCGGAGAAGCCGGAGTTGGCGAAAAAGATCGTTGAGGCCATTATGGCGAAGCGCAGTGGCGTGACCACTGAGGCGGCCAAGCCGGAAGTTGCCAAGGCGGCTTAACCGTAAGGAAAAGAACGGGCACCATGGGGGAAGCTTTAACAGAAGGTTTGGAGATTGTTCGCAATCTCCAAACTTCTAGCGGCAGAACTGGAATTCCTGAGGGAGGCGGCACGGGGTTGATACCCCATCCTAAAAGTGATGATTATTTGCTTGCAGGTTTGAGGTTTAGACGCTTTATTACTGATGCTGAGTTCAGCCAGGCATGGAGCCTGTTTTTTAGATTGTTTACGAACTGCATGAATAAGTTTCAACCGGCGAGGGTGTCTTGAGCCGCCCGTTTCCTCCACGTCATTCTCCTCCTTCCGCGTCATTTGCCAGGGTTAACGGGAAAATCCGTGCCCGCGAAGTGCGAGTCATTGGAGTGGATGGTAAGCAACTTGGTATTTTATCCCTGTCCGACGCGTTGAACATGGCGCGGGCGAACACAGTGGATTTGGTGGAAATTGCCCCGAATGCGACACCACCTGTGTGCCGGTTGGTGGATTTCGGCAAGTTTCGTTATGAACAGGCCAAGAAGGATAAGGAATCCAAGAAGCACCAGCACGCTAATAAGGTTAAGGAAATTCAGCTTAGCCCGAAGATTGATCCGCATGATTTTGGTGTAAAATTGAACCATGCCGTGGACTTCCTCTGTGAAGACATGAAGGTAAAGGTGGTTCTGAAGTTTCGTGGTCGCGAGATGGCCCACACGGAATACGGCTTTCAGCTCATCAATAAGATGATCAAGGAGGTTACTCCCTATGGTCATCCTGATGCCAATCCCAAACTGATTGGCAAGGCGATTAACTTGATGTTGAGTCCCCTGCCCCGCAATAAACGGGCAAAGAATCCTCGGGAGCCGGAGGATCGCAAGGTTGCTGAGGACGAGCCAGACACTGACTCAGAGGAGATGGAAGAATCAGCACCCGAAGACAAAGAGCAGAATCAAGCGCAGTCCTCTTAACAGGCTGTGGCGTTTAAGAACAACTGCTCCGATCGGTCAGTTTGGGCAGGTTCTAATTCAAAAGCTCAAGCTTCTAATTTCCAGGCGCGTACCAGTTCTGGAAATTGGCAATTCTCGCATACTGCGTTGGAGTGATTGCAAAAATCGCGAACGATTTGCAGCAGACCTTGTTGGGCGGCCGCGCTGCGCAAGCTTTTGGCAGGTTTACCGCTTAACAAACGCTCTCTAGCCAGTCGAAAGACGGAATTATCCTCGGCTGGTGGCCATGCGAAATAACGGTGCTCCGCCTGCTTTTGCAAAAGCTGGTTCCCACCTTCCAGCGCACGAATCCAGAACCACGGCAGGATAACATTGATGGCGAGATCCGTAACGCGGGCAATGCCCAACAGCGGTTGTGGTTTGGGAAGCCTGGCTGATCGAAATGTCCAATGCCAACACCAGAATTCGTCCGACTCGACCTGCAATGCTTTTGCCAGTGAATCCAGGAGTTGATTATCAGGTATCGAAGTGGTGAACCAATTTTCCAGCTTTGAAACCAACTTACCTCCGGCAAGCCAGTGGGAGGCGAGCGCCAATCGGCGTTGGGGATGATTGGCTGGGCGCAAGCCGTTGAAGCGCCATAATGCGCGAGGAAAGATGATTTCGCTGAATTCCTCTCTTTCGCGCCACCATTGGTCCCAAATACGACGCAGATAATCATCTGATTTAGTCCCGGTGCGCGCGAGTTCAGAAGGAAGCAGTCCACTGACACCAAAGAGCCTTGCCTGCAAATCGACCGGCGTAATCGACTGTTTTTGCCAAAGATTTCGCAACTCCCCCAGACCTTGCATCGGCCAAACATTTTGTTTGTAGCCCAAAGCCCGGAACAGTCCTTCCCACAGAGTTTGCTCCCAACCGACCTGTCGGGCACGTGCCTGGAATTGATAGGACTTGATTTGCCAACGTATCTTTGCTGCCTGATGTAGCAGTTCGACAAGCTTCTCTTGAAGTATCTCCTTCAATGGCGCGCAACATTTGCCGCGCAGTTCCTCCGGCAGGCTTTGATGCGAATCAGTGGATAACCACGCATTTAGGTCTGTAAGGGAGGCATCCAGAAAATTTCGGATCGCCAACGTCGGATGGCCGCTTGTGGAAGTTGCCTCCTTTTCCCAAATCACATGCAGCACCACGTTCTTGAAATCAGGATTGCGATCATGTCCGTGGGAACGCCATCCACTGCCACGCAAATCGACTTCCACATCGCCCGTGAGGATGACTCCACCCCTGATCTGAATCATGGCCCCTCGGAAATCCGGACCGGCCCCGTGGTTTTTAAAACCTGGGTGAAGCACCCGGACCGATTTACCGTCCAACGTCGTGAGTTGATCGCGAAGCAGTCGTTGTTGCTGCCAAACGGCCTGCAGCAGCTTTTCGTCAGGATAGCCATTACTCTCCTGCAAAAGCTGGTTTTTGGACGCGCGACCACGCCATTGAGTATAAAAATTTGTCGACAATCAGATTCCTTGCCCATTGCTTTTGAATCCAATGGCTTGCAAAGTCAAGCCCAGCTAAAGATAGGTGCTTGACTGAGGTATGAACTTTATGATTGAACGAAGGGGGAAAAGGTTTTGTCGAGTTGTCTATGATTATGCTTTTTAGAGGGCAAATTCGTGCAGCCGGTTATTTTGCAGTCGTGCTCGCCAGTTTATGGCTGGTGTCAGGGAATGATTCGTGTCGGGCAGAGCAATCGGCAGTGGAAACCGATATTCGCCGGGATGCCACTGTGGAGGCAATCGAGCGGGTCATGCCGGCCGTAGTGAATATCGCGACTGAAACAATCATCAATGTCAGAGACCCATTTGATGACATGATCAGGCAGTTTTTTGACCCTTATCACCGTCGCCAGGCTCCAAATTCGCAGTTGAGTCTCGGTTCAGGAGTCATCATCGATGAAGAGGGATACGTGCTGACCAATGACCATGTGGTTCGGCGGGCGGACAAAATATGGGTAAAATTGTATACCAACGATACTCCATATGAAGCCAAACTGATTTCCACCAATCCCAAAAGCGATGTGGCACTCATCAAAATCATGCCCAGGCAGCATGAGAAATTTGCCGCCGTTAAATTCGCCAAAGATGATGATCTGCTACTCGGGGAAACGGTCCTGGCGCTGGGCAACCCATTTGGGTTGGGCGCTTCCGTGAGCAAGGGAATTTTAAGTTCAAAAAGTCGCTCCACACCCAAGGAAAACAGCCAATTGGACATTCCGAACTGGTTACAGACTGATGCAGCGATTAATCCCGGCAATAGTGGCGGACCGCTTCTCAACCTTCACGGAGAGTTGATTGGCCTCAATGTCGCCATCCTGTCGGATGCGCAAGGAATTGGGTTTGCTATCCCGGTAAAACTGGTGAATGAGGCCCTTTCGGAAATCTTCACCCCGGAATCTTCAGGGAAGTCGCTTTGGTTCGGCGCCCGTGTGCGGCCTGGCTCCGTCCCCCTGCTCGTAATGAATGTTCAGCCACAAAGTCCGGCGGAAAAGGCCGGATTAATGGCTGGCGACTACGTTCTCAAGATAAATGGAAAGCAGCCGAAGGGATTTATCGATTTCAATCAGCAACTTGTGAATGGTTCCAGTAGTGAAGTGCCAATCACCATTCAAAGAAAGGCAGAAATCAAGAGCCTGGTAGTAAAATTGATTCCCGAAAAAGATTATTTTAATGCAGATTTTGTTCAGCAACTGCTTGGTATCAGGTTGCAGGAACTCACACCGCAATTGGCAAGAGCCTTCGGCTTGAACTCCAGGGACGGCTTTGTGGTTGTCGAAGTTGACAAAGATTCGTCAGCAGCCCAGGCGCTTGAACCCGGATACCTGATTACCGCCATAAATGGTCAAACTGCCCAGGATATGATCTCCGCCGCCAAAATACTTCAAGGCAAAAAACGAGGTGAAAAGGTTCAACTCGATGTCGTGGCGCAACATCGGAGAGGCGCATTCATTTCCTATCGTCAAGGCACAGTGGAGCTTACCGTTCGATAAAGCGAATTTTGTTGGCCCATGCCACCCGATTCAGGCTACACTCCTCTTTTGCTGAGCACATGGAAAATGGATTCATGATAGAAGTCTCGAACCTGACCAAGCGATATGCCGGGCATACGGCGGTATCGAACATTTCCTTTACGGTCGGCCGCGGGGAAATTGTTGGCTTGCTCGGCACCAATGGGGCCGGCAAGAGCACGACCATGCGCATCCTTTCCTGCTACATGCCGGCGACCGCCGGAACAGTACGTGTCGCGGGTTATGATGTCTTTACGCAGGCGGACGAGGTGCGACGGCGTATTGGTTACATGCCGGAAAACAATCCCTTGCATCCCGAAATGCGCGTGCGGGAGTACTTAAAATTTCGTGCCCGAATAAAGGGACTTGGCCGCCGCCAATGCCGTGAGCGCGTTGATACGGTCATCGATCAGTGCTCATTGGGTGATGTAAGCCGGAAAATTATCGGTCACTTGTCCAAAGGCTATCGGCAGCGAGTCGGACTGGCCGATGCCCTGGTGCATGAACCTGAGTTGATCATTTTAGATGAACCCACGATTGGCTTGGATCCAAATCAGATTCGATCGGTTCGTCAGTTGATCAAGGATTTGGGTCGCACTCACACTGTTTTAATTTCGACGCACATTTTGCCGGAGGTCGAAATGACGTGCAATCGCGTGTTGATTCTGCACGGGGGAAAAATCCTGGCGGCAGACAGTCCGGAAAATCTTCAGAAGCTCATGAGTAAAGGGAGCCAGGTAATTACCGAAGTTGCTGCACCCGCAGGCGAGTTGCGCGGTTTGTGGGACCAGTTGCCCGAGGTGGAACATTTCGATATCTCCCCTGTGGATGGTGAGTTCCAGCGTTGCGCCTTAACTCCGCGGGACGGAATTGATATACGTCCGCAAGTCTTTGCATTGATCAAGGAACGGGGATGGAGCATGCGGGAACTCACACGCAACAAATTTTCCCTGGAAGACATCTATGTGAGGGTAACCCGGCCGAACGAAGAGGAGGAGAGCTAATGCAGGCATACTTAACCCTCACCCGGCGCGAATTGGCCGGTTTCTTCGTGTCTTTAACCGGATATGTAATAATTGCGGCGGCAGTGTTCCTGATGGGTTTGAGCTTCGTCGCACTCATTGGCCAGTTGCAAAGCGAGGCCACCCCGGTGCCGCTGACACAACTATTCTACTCCACGCATTTTTTCTGGCTGATTCTGGTTCTCGCAACTCCGATGATTACCATGCGCCTGTTCGCGCAGGAGAAGTATTCAGGCACTTTTGAAACTTTGATGACCACTCCCGTGAGCGACTTGCAGGTGGTAATGGCCAAATTCTCAGGGGCATTGGTTTTTTATATGCTTATGTGGCTGCCGCTGGTGGGCTGCATGTTTATTCTGGGCCACTACACCAATAATGCCAAAGCGCTTGATCCCGGCCTGATAGGAAGCACTTACTTCGGCATATTTCTCCTGGGAGGAGTGTTTATGTCCATGGGCTGCTTTGCTTCGGCCCTGACCCGCAGCCAGATGATCGCGGCCATGATGGCTCTTACCTTCGGATTCACTCTGTTTCTACTGAGCTTTTTAGCGAGCCGTCTTGACATGGTTACATCCTGGCAGACCGAGGCGCTTTCACATCTGGCATTATTCGACCAGATGAATGATTTCGCCCGCGGCTTGATTGATACACGTTACGTGATTTTTTACGTGAGCCTTACGGTTCTCTTTCTGTTCTTAACTTTGAGGGTGGTGCAAAGCCGCCGATGGAAATAAAAAGCATGGCCAGCCGACCTTCCCCTAAAACCAGTTTTTCACGAAGTCGCAGGTGGAGCATTCTCTTTTCGGTGATTGCCTCAATAGTGGCCGTCATCGCACTGGTAGGCATGCTGAATTATCTGGCAGCACGCCACTACACCAGATTTTCCTGGAGCTCACGCACGAAGGCACAACTCTCCCCTCAAACATTAAACCTCCTAAATTCAATCACGAACGACATAAAGGTCACAGTTTACTTTGATAAGAAGCACGAGCTTTATACGTTGGTCGATTCCTTGTTGAGCGAGTACCATGGAAAGAATCGCCATATATCCATCGAAACGGTTGATTACGTGAACAATCCGGCGGGAGCTGAAAAGGTCAAGGCCACGTACGGCCTGCGGTCGGCGGCCCAGAAGGATTTGGTCATTTTTGAGGCGAATGGCCGCACCAACTATGTTGAACAGTCATTTCTTGGCGACTACACCATCGATCCCCAACAAAATGAAAAAGGTGAAAGGGAGTTCCGCTACGTCCTGAAATCATTTAAAGGTGAACTTTATTTTAACGCCGCTCTCCTGAGAGTGACGAGCACCAAACCTTTCAAAGCCTATTTCGTTGCCCCACACAAACTTTCCAGTCTTATTTCCACAGAAAAGGATGGCTACAATAAGCTCGTCGAACTGCTGCAACAGAATTATATCCAACCGGCCGTAATCACGAACCTGGTCGGCACAAACACGGTACCTGCAGATTGCAACCTGCTGGTGGTGCTGGCCACGAGGACTCCTTTCTTTCCAGAGGAAGTGGATAATATCCGCAAGTATCTCAACCAGGGTGGACGCATGTTGTTTCTCTTAAATTTCACCAGCGAGAAGGACAACCTGGGGATGGAAAAATTTTTGGCTGAAGATTGGAATGTGGAGATCGGCCATAACATCGTCAGGGACATGGAGAACAGCCAGAAGGATGGAGTGGATTTGATCATCAGCGGATTCAACAAGAACAGCCCGATAGTCTCTTCATTACTTGATTCAAGCGTGCAGTTATACCAACCCCGCTCCATTTCCAAACGGGACACCGGCAAGCAAAATGCAGACGCTCCAAAAGTAGAGGAACTGGCCTTCACCAGCGCCAACGCAATCATAGAAAATAGCTCCGCGCCACACAACAAACCGATTCCTTTAATGGTTTCGGTTGAAAAAGGTGCCATCAAGGGAGTTTATGCGGAGAGAGGAGTGACTCGAATGGTTATTGGTGGCGATTCCATTTTTCTGAACAACTATTATATTGGAAGTGGCGACAATCAACTGTTGGCCGTCAATATTTTCAATTGGCTTCTGGATAGGACGCAGCTCATGCAAGGCGTCGCCCCACAGCAGGTCACAGAGTATAAGATTATGATGACCAGATCACAATTCAGGGACGTGGAATGGATTCTCCTGGCAGCAATGCCAGGCGGGGTGATGCTGTTGGGCGGCATCGTATGGTTGCGCCGACGCAAATAAAATGCGGTTTAAATTCCATAATTTAGCTCAGAGGATCGCGGGCATGGCTGGGATGTCGCCAAAATGTGTTTTCCTCCCACAGTTCCAATCCCGAACGTTGTTTAAACCATGAATCCAAAGAATACATGGATACTCATTTTTGTCACAGCTGGCATGTTTGCCTTCATTTTTTTTATTGAAAGACATCAGCGTGAAACGACACCTTCCGCAACGAAGGCACTGGTCAACTTCAAGGCAGCCTCCATTACCAGCATTCAAATTCAGCCTGCCGGCCAACTGGAAATGCGCGCCACTCGAACCAATGGCAGCTGGCAATTGACGAAGCCGATTACCTACCCGGCCCAAAGCGTGGCGATTGAATCCCTGCTGCGCGCGTTGGAAACCTTGAGCGTGCAAATTCACATTCCGACGCAGGAACTAAGAAAAAATCCCAAGGCCGAGGAGGAGTTCGGATTTGAGACACCCCAGGTTACCGTCATTCTTCAAGAGGGAAACAATCGTCATTCTCCGATAAAATTTGGATTCCTTACCGCGCCAGGTGATCAGGTTTACCTGCAGGTAGTAGGCACGGAAGGAATCGATGTGGTTAGTTCTGACATAATCAAATTGCTTCCACGAACCTTAAACGAATGGCGGGATACCAACCTGTTGTCCTTGAAGGGTCTGACCTTTGACCGGCTCGCCGTCACGAACGGCGGAAGGTCCTTTGAGTTAAGTCGTGCGTCCAACCGGCTTTGGCGCATCACCTATCCAATGCCCGCGCGTGCTGATAGTTCAAGAGTAGAAGGGAGCCTGGCAAGATTGGAGAGTGCGCGGGTCAGCCGTTTTGTAACGGACGATCCGGCGGCCGACCTGGAGACCTACGGTTTGAAGCCGGCCGAATTTGAAGTAACTCTCAGTCAAGGAACCAATCCCGTGCTTGCGTTGCAATTTGGAAAAAGCCCGACAAATGACTCCAAACAGATTTTTGCAATGGTCAAGGGCCAGCCAGCCATTGTCGAAATTCCGAAGGAGTTCATTGCCCCCTGGCGCGCCCGATATGAAGAATTTCGGGATAGACGGCTTGCGGGACCTGTTCCTTTGTCATTGGAGACAATTGAGGTCCATCAGTCGGATAAATCGACAGACTTTACGATCCAAAAGCAGAGCACTGGCGCGTGGCGCGTCAACGAGCCCTATAACTTTCCTGCCGACCCGGAAACCATGCTCGATTTGATTGATGGTTTGAGTGGTCTCGAAATTGTGCCGGCGGCCGGCCAATTTGCTGTCAAAGACGTGGTGAGCGCCTCAGACTTTCCCAAGTATGGGCTCGCCAATCCGGTTCGGAAATATATTCTTAAGGAAGGCATGACCAAGGATAAGTCCAATCCCACGAATGTCGTTTTGGCAGAATTGGATTTCGGCTCAACCTTTGAAGATAAAATCTATGCCCGTCGCGCTGACCGTCCTGATGAGGATTCAGTTTATGCGGTCAAACAAGTCGATTTTGAAAGACTTCCTTCCAAGGCCCTCCAACTCCGGGACCGGCATATCTGGAACTTTACGCCGGCAGATGTCAGCAGTGTCACGGTTCGTAATGACGGTTCCTCCGTTAAAATGATTCGCAAGGCAGAAAATCAATGGAGTCTCGCCAGCGGTTCTCAGGGTATTGTGGATAATTTTGCGGTCGAAGCAGGAGCGGATGAACTGGGCAGCCTTGAAGCGGGTTCCTGGATTGACTGCGGGGATCAAAATCTCGCGAAGTATGGAATATCCGACAAATCGACGCAAGTTTCTGTGGAAGTGCGTTCAGGTAATCAAAATCAAACGTTGGTTTTGGATCTGGGCGGTTGGTCACCCAGTCAGCACCGTTATGGAGCTGTCCGCCTTGAGGGCCAAACCTGGGTATTCGAATTTCCCACCCGCATAGTGGAGCGGATTTTGTACGACTTTAATATTCACGAAAAACCCGCTTCCTGATTATGGCTTCGCGTTTCAAAAGCCGCGGGTGGCGGATCTGCCGCAAGATTGTGCGAGGAATGCGGATTTCAGTTCTGTTGCTCATTCTTAGTCTGGTTGCTGCCGGGATTTACCTGAACCAGGTTGGATTGCCGGATGTCCTCAAAGCGCCGCTGATTGGGAAACTGCACGACAAAGGTGTAGACCTTCAGTTCTCCCGCCTCCGTCTGCGTTGGTATCGTGGAATCGTTGCCGAAAATGTTGTTTTCGGACAGGTTCCACAAGGGACGAATGATCCGCAAATTTTCATCCGTGAGGTTGAAGTAAAGCTTAACCACGAAGCCCTCAAAAGCTTTCAACTCAGTCCGGATTCCCTGATACTGCATAACGGTGAGGTCCTTTGGGCGGAGGCGGAAACCAATCGCAACCGGCAGGCGTTGGCGGTCAATAAAATTGAAACTCGGCTCCGTTTTCTACCGAATGACCAATGGGAGTTGGAAAACTTCAAAGCTTCCGTTGCCGGCGTACAGGTAAACCTGTCAGGTTCCCTGACCAATGCATCGGCCATGCGGGAGTGGACGAAAGGCCAGGGCACCAACATGGCTTCTCCCAAAAAATTGCAGGACCGCCTCAATCGGGTGGAAGATACATTTGAGCGGATCAAATTCTTTACGCCTCCGGAAATAAACCTGGTTTTCCATGGTGACGCCCGCAATTTGGAAAGTTTTGATGCCCATCTTACGGTGAGCGCCACGGGGGCGCAAACTCCCTGGGGAACATTGACCAATGGCCTGCTGGTGGCCAGGTTGCTGGCTCCGAGCACAACCAACCAGCAACCGCATGCGGACCTCCAGCTACATGCCGATAGCGCCCAAACTCAGTGGGCCAGCACGAAGGATTTCCGGCTGGCGCTCAGATTAATTTCGGATGAAACCTTAACGAATAAGGTTCAATGCCAGCTTGAACTCCTGGCCGGGGAGACGATCACACCATGGGCACAGGCCACGAATGCACACTTTACCGCGCAATGGGCTCACTCACCCACCAACCCAATTCCCATAAACGGCAATGGAACATTAACCCTGGCAGATGCGCGAACCCGCTGGGGCACCGCAGGCGGATTTGAACTGACCGGACGGCTGCAGGAACCGCCGAAGAATTTCACCCGCACTGCCAATGAACAGTGGGCGTGGTGGGCGTCGCTCGAGCCTTATTACATTGATTGGAACTGCCATCTTACCAATGTCCACGCTCAAGATTTTAAGGTGCAGGAAGTGGCTTGTGGCGGAACATGGCGGGCTCCTGAACTGGCCATAACCAACGTATATTCCGAATTGTACCAGGGTAAAGTGAAAGCCCAGGCGTCCCTGAACGTAGTTTCCCGCGAGCTGAACTTCAGTTACTCCTCGGACTTTGATGTGCAAAAAGTTTCTCCGGCACTTAGTGAGAAAAGCCGACACTGGATCGGGCAATTCTCCTGGCAAAACCCACCGGCCTTGCAAGGTAGTGGCGGTTTCGTATTTCCTTCATGGACCAATAGACAGCCCGACTGGCGAGCTGAGGTACTCCCAACGCTCTGTTTGGAAGGTGAAGTGAAGCTGGGAGAGGCGGCGTATCGCGGAATCCAGGTGAGCTCCGCGCAGTCACATATTCGTTATACCAACATGATCTGGGATATACCGGACTTGATCGCGACCAGGCCGGAAGGGAAACTCAATCTGGCAATTCGGGCCAACGATCGAACCAAGGATTACTATTTTCGCATTAACAGCAGCATTGATCCCAAGGTGGCCCAGCCGCTGTTTGAGCCTCAGCAACAGCGCATATTCGACATGATATCGACTACTCAGCCACCGATAGTAGACGCTGAGATTTGGGGGCAGTGGTATGACCATGAGCGGATCGGATTCAAAGCGCAGGTGGCTTGTCGTGATTTTAGCTTTCGCGGCGAGGCAGCCACCAGCTTACGGTCGGGGATTGAATATACAAATCACTTTCTCACGCTCACCAATGCACGGGTGGAATACGGCACGCAATATATGGCAGCCTCCAGCGCCCTGTTTAATTTTGATAAAAGGACCGTTGCGATTACCAACGGTTTCAGCACCATGGAACCTGCCCGCGTGCTTACCGCGGTGGGCCCCAGGATATTCAAGATCATGGAGCCTTACCATTTTCTTCAACCCCCAATGGTACGTTTAAACGGGATCATTCCGCTTGGATCAGAGGCTCCGGTAGACGCTCATTTTGAGGTCGAAGGAGGGCCGTTCCAGTGGAGTAAATTCAACGTCGCACACATATCGGGCGGAGTGCATTGGGTGGGTGATCATCTCAACTTAAGCCAGATCCAGGCTGATTTTTACAAAGGCACCCTGACCGGCTCCGCAGAATTTGATTTCGCGCATCGCAAAGGTGCAGACTTCGGCTTTGATTTCATAGTGACCGATTCCAATCTGCATTTGCTCATGGCAGACTTATATAGCGGAACTAATAATTTGCAGGGGCGATTGAGTGGCCATCTTACTGTCATCAGCGCGAACACTGCGGATTGGAATAGTTGGTTTGGAAAGGGCCAGGTCGACTTACATGAAGGGCTCATATGGGAAATTCCCATCTTCGGCATATTCTCCCAGGCGCTAAATGATCTGGTTCCAGGACTCGGCAAAAGCCCAATTAGCGAGGCTGCGGGTACTTTTACCATCAACAATAGTATTATACGGTCAGACGACCTTGAAATGAGGGCTCCGGTAATGCGGATGCTATACAAAGGCACCGTCGATTTCGATACCAGGGTGAATGCCACGGTTGAGGCTCAGATGTTTCAGGATACCTGGGTGGTGGGCCCAATCTTAAGCAAGGTGCTTTGGCCGGTTACAAAGGCTTTCGAATATAAAGTCACCGGCACCCTGGCCAATCCGAAACGCGAGCCCCTCTATATTCCCAAGGTACTCTCCCCTTTTCAATGGTTCCGAAGTCTCAGGCAGGCGTTGCCGGGACAGTCTGGTGCAAAGGGCAATGCGGATGACGCAAAGCCGCCGCAGTAATCGGGCTGGCTGGGAATTGGTTCGGAAACGCTATTGAGTTTGAAGCCTTCCACGGGTTAGGCTTTGGTCATGATGCGCTGCTTTGTGACCGGCCTTTTGTTTTCGTGCTGCCTGCTGCTTGCTCCGGCAATCCAGGCCGCTTCTGGCAGCATCATAAAGGTACTTCCCCAATTTTTAGACGAGCATGGAAAAGCATCCTTAAGCCCTAGCCTCTATGATCGTGATGCCTATCAGGCAGACTTACGTCGTCACCCGTTAAGGCGCTCGGGGGTACGCTACAATATCCAGTGGAAGGCCAGGGTCCCGAAGTCGGACCAGTTAAAACTTCGCGTGGAGCTGCGCGGGGTAGCCCAAGGTAAGCTTCCGAAAGAGCTCACCCTGGAGAAAATCATCCCTGAGCGCTACTGGCTTAGTCATTGGTCCAATCTCGATCTTTCCGGAGAGACCTATCGCAGCTTTGGCGAAGTCACAGCGTGGCACGTGACAATTTGGGATGGCGACAAAATGTTGGACGAGCAAAAGTCATTTTTATGGGGGGACAAGTCTGCTCCTCCTCAAGTTGCGCATTGATTCAAGCGCAGTCAGAATATCAAGCCTTTTGGTTCTAAGCAGCGTGGCTCTTCTCCTGCGTCTGCAGCGCTTTTTCATAGCACTCCAGCGCTTCCGTATAGCGCTCCAACCGATTATAAACTCCGCCTTTGTACAAATAGGCCATGGTCATGTTGCCATCGGTTTCAAGTGCCTGATCGTAACAGGCGATTGCTTCATCGAGTTTTTGAAGCCTTTCCAAAACCGTGCCTTTCTTCACCAACGCTTCCGTATTCCTGGCGTCAAGGCTCAGCACCTCGTCATAACAAGCCAGGGCTTCTTCAACCTGATCCAGTTTCAGCAAGGTATGGCCCTTGCTCAAAAGCACGGCAATCTCCGCGGTCTGGTCGGATACGTGGGACAGTGGAGCAGTTCCATTTGATTGAGCGATGTGGCCGGAAGATTTCAGGTTGTTATTTGGTATTGGCTGATTGATTGGGAGGATTTCCGGCAGGGTTTTGGCAGGATGAAGCGAGGTTTCCATTTCACTTATGCGCTTTTCCAGACGGTCGAGGACTTCCAAAAAATGAGCCGGGGAATGTTCAGCAGAACCGTTTGAGAGTATCTGGACTTCACCCATTCCAAGCATCGGATTTGGCTGCCCTCCAGCCAGGGCACGAGTTGAGGTTATGGAAGTGGTGGCGGCCGCCAGTCTATTCACGGCACTCCATTGCAGGAAGGCAGAAAATAATAAAACTACAAATGCAATAACGATGAAAGTTCCCGCAGCAATCAAGACCACGTGATTTGAGTGTTGCATCTCCTTCAATTCATCGCGCCGCTGGGAATTCATGGTGGTTTCCAGAAGCTTTAAGCGGACTTCCAGCGCTTCCGCGTTCCGGGCAGCCGCGGCTTCGACCTCCTGGCGGTTCTTTTCAATGGCCAGGTCGGTGTTGTGCAATTGATCCTGTATTTGCAGGTAGGAACGGAGAGTATCCTGAGAATAAGCAGCCGCATCCGGGTTGTTTCGGGGATTGCTGCTGCCATCGTTGCTATTGGTTTGTGCCGAAAGCGTGGCAACACAGCAAAAAAATGCCAAACCAAGCCACAGGCGGAACCTGACGATTTGTAAGCCAGCTCGTAGGGTCATAATTAGAGTTATGAACGACCGTAAGTAAATGCGCTGGAATTGCAAGGTCAAAGAGGTTAACCGTCGAACCGACGGAGGAACTTTGCTGAATGTTCGTGACCGCTGAAAGTCGGAAGTCACCCACCTGTCTGTTCGTTGACACCTCACGTCCGCACCATTAGCCTCAGTGCATGTCGCGTTTGCCGTTTGAGTTATTATTGGCGCTCCGGTATTTGCGACCCAAACGGACCTTTGTTTCCATTATTACGCTAATTTCCGTTTTGGGTGTCACGCTCGGAGTCGCCGTGCTGGTTATTGTAATCAGCGTTATGAGTGGTTTTGATAGCCAATTGCGGGAGAAAATCCTTGGCTTCAATTCTCATCTCAAGGTTTTCGAAATTGATCCGAAGACTAAACAGGAAGGTGTCCTGCACGATTTCGCCGTGGTGTCGAACATGGTGAAGTCCAATCAAAACGTGGTTTCAGTCTCCCCCTTTGTCCTGAACCGCGTTTACATTCAAACCGAACCGCCCAGAGGTGAACCACGGATTGACGTTCCTTACGTGCGGGGAGTGGATCCAAGTTCCAAGGAAGCGGTAAGCCTGATCGCCACCAACATAAAGCAAGGGACTTTCGATATAAGCGGGCGCGGGATGCTGGTGGGCACGGATTTCGCCAATATGATGGGATTGCAGGTTGGTGACCCGGTGAGTGTGCTCCTGCCACGCGATTTGATGAAGATGAAGGAGTCGATGGATCGGGGGGAAAAAGAACTCATCCTACCGAAGGATTATGAAATCACAGGCATTTTCGATACCGGCTACTATGAATATAATTTTTCCGTGGTAGTCACCTCGCTCGAAAATGCACAGGATATGTATGACCTGGGCGAAGACGTCCATGGATTGATGGTGATGATAAAAGATCCAACCCAGTCTGATAAGGTTCGTGCCCAGCTCCAGAAATCCCTGGGCTCAAATTATAAAGTGACCAGCTGGGTGCAGGAGAGTTCGATGATGGCAGCCGTGCTGGTGGAAAAGAATGTCATGCTTTACATCCTGTTTTTCATCGTGATCGTGGCCGCATTTGGCATCACCTGCACGCTCATCACGTTTGTGGTTTTGAAAACGCGTGAAATCGGAATTCTGAAGGCACTGGGAGCGAGCAGCCGGCAAATCATGTGGATATTTATGAGTCAAAGCATGGTTGTAAGCGTCTTCGGCGTCTTCGGCGGCCTGGGATTGGGATTCCTCGGCTTGTATTACCGCAACCAGTTTCTGCATGCCATGCGCAACCTGACCGGGATGGAACTCTTCCCTGCCAACATTTATGGCTTTAGCGATTTGCCAGCGTTGATTGTGCCGGGGGATCTGGCCATCATCTGCGGCGGGGCATTTATCATTTGTCTGCTGGCAGCAGCTTTCCCTGCGTGGAGTGCGAGTCGGCTGAAACCTGTGGAGGCGTTACGCCATGAATAATATGGAGCCTGAAATCATTCTGGACGCCCGCGATTTGCACAAAAGCTATGAGATGGGCCAGCGCTCGCTGGAAGTGCTGAGAGGGGTCAGCGTCAAGATAGAGAGGGGTGGTTTTGTTGCTTTGCGGGGCGCTTCCGGTGCGGGGAAAAGCACATTGTTACATCTGCTTGGCGGGTTGGATGTGCCCAACAAGGGAGAGATTTGGACTGATGGAAAAAACCTGGCTGCCGTTTCCAATCGCGCGCTGGCGCAGTGGCGCAATACCAAGGTGGGTTTTATCTTTCAAGCCTACCACCTCCTGCCGGAATTGGATGCTCTCGAAAATGTTTGCCTGCCCGCCCGCATGGGACGTGTAACTGCAGCGAAAGCGGAAGCACGTGGACGGGAGTTGCTGGCGAAGGTTGGTTTGAAAGATCGGGTTGAACATCGTCCGACCGAGCTTTCAGGTGGCGAACAACAACGCGTCGCGATTGCGAGGGCATTGATTAACTCCCCGGAAATCATCCTTGCGGATGAACCTACGGGAAATCTGGATTCGCATACCGGCGAGGAAATCATGAATCTCCTCTGCGACTTGCGGACCGAGGCGAACACCACGCTGGTCATCGCGACTCACGATCTCGAAGTGGCCAAGCGCGCTCCGCGTGTGATTCATTTGACGGATGGATTGATTCAGGATTGAGTCTGAGTTGACCTAATTGATCATGAATATTTCGGAATGGGAAAAGCGTTATCAAACTGGGGACATGCCTTGGGAAAAGGGTGCGCCCTCTCCGGGGCTGGTGGATTTTCTAAAGGCGAATCCGGATTTGACCAAGGGGACAGTTTGCGTGCCAGGCTGCGGTACCGGGCATGATGTGCGTGCCTGGGCGGCAACCGGGTTTGAAGTGACTGGATATGATCTCGCTCCCAGCGCCATCCGGCTTTCGAAGGAACGCACAGCGGCAGCGGGCTTGAAGGCGGATTTTTTTCAGGGAGATTTTTTGCACGACACTCCGGCAAAACGCTTTGATTGGTTGTTCGAGCATACGCTTTTTTGCGCCATCAATCCGGATCAACGAGATCAGTATGTCGATTCCCTGCTCCGCTGGCTTAAGCCGGAGGGCCAGTATTTGGCGGTGAATTACATGATTCCAGATGAGGACGGTCCACCGTTTGGCACGACGCGGCAGGAACTGGTGAGCCGGTTTTCTCCGCATTTTGAGTTGTTGAAGGAATGGGTCCCCCGCTCTTATCCCAATCGAACGGGACTGGAAATGATGTTGTGGTGGAAGCGGAAGGTTTGATACACGCGAAGTCAGGCCTGGCAAAAAGTAAATTCTTCAGACACCGAGTGAAACTCGAGAGTGTCAATCCTTAGGGTCGCTTCCTTTACGGCTCTTCAAGGCCATGAGGTGGAACATCAGCAAGGCAATTCGTTTGACAGTATCGGCGAGCAAAAGGTAAAGCTGGTTTTGTCCCGGCCCACAAAAGAAATTTATGAGACTACGATGGAGTCATTTGTTTGGAATCACTGGTTGCCTGATCGCGTTTGTACTCATGCCCGTCGCGAAGGGAGAATCGGCATCCAAGGTGGAATATGGCAACATTACCAAGCCGGATTTCTTTCCCATTCTGCCATGGGACCCTTACCACGGTTGGGGCAGATCGCTCACTGAGAATCCGCCGAAGACTCCGACGAGCGGACTGGAAAGCATGGCCGAATGTCATTTCAACATGGCAGGGTTCGTCCTGCCCAAAGATCTCAAGCTGTGCCAGAAACTTGGTTTGGGAGCCATCATGCTCCCTTCCGATACCGCATTCACGAATTTTCAGTACCTGTGCGATTGGAAAAAGCTTTCCGACCAGGAGATCGAACGGCGGGTAAAACATATGATTGATGCCTCAGGCTCGAGCCGGGCTGTGATGGGTTATTTCATCATGGATGAGCCGGGAGCGATGGATTTTCCGGCTTTGGCCAAGGCGGTGGCCGCGGTGAAGAAGTATGCTCCGGGGAAGTTCGCCTACATCAATCTCTTTCCTGATTATGCCACTCTGGGCGCGACCGACACATCTCAGCTAGGCACTGCCAGCTACCACGAATATTTGGAGCGTTTCGTTAAAGAGGTTAAACCGCAAATGATCAGCTATGACAATTACATGGTGCAGGATTCAAATGACCTCGAGAATCGGGGTCTGGCGGCGAGTTACTATCGCAACCTGCTTGAAATCCGGCGGGTGGCACAGGAGCACCAACTTCCTTATTTGAACATCGTTTCGGGCAATCAAATACGTCCACAGACACCCATTCCTTCGCCGGCCAATTTGTCATTCCAAGCCTACACGACATTGGCTGCGGGCTATCGCGGAGTCACGTGGTACACCTATTATTCGCGCGGCTATCATTACGCTCCGATTGATGATGCGGGAAAGAAGACTTTGACGTGGGCTTACCTGCAGGAAGTAAATCGGCAAGTGGCTGCACTCGCGCCAGTCATGAGCCGCTTGAATTCCACCGGTGTATTTTTCAGTCCGCCAGGGCCGGTCGATGGGTTACCATTGTTGCCGGGCGGTCTGGTGGAATCGGCAAACTGTGCCACTCCCTTGATGATCGGGGAATTTCAACATCAGGATGGACAGCACTATATTATGGTCGTGAATCTCAACCTGAAAGCATCGGCAAAGTTCACGCTTAAACTGAAGCATGCGGAGGACTGTATTGGAATGGTTTCAAGTATGGATGGCTCGCTCGCAGCATTCGATCAGCAGAACGGCCTTTGGCTTACAGCCGGACAGGGAGTTCTGTTAAAGCTGGGAAAATGAGAGGCTGTTATTCTGGTGGCAGCGTTCGCGGCATTCGGCTCGCCGGGCTCTATAGTCAATCCTCACCCATGAAATGGAAGTCGCCGGTTTTGAGGGGGTAGCCAAACACCCCGCTTTCGGGCTGAAAAATTTCCACTTAAGTTTTGAATAACAGCTTTCGAAGGAAAGGATGTACAATGAAAAAGCTAATAAAACGTGGATTTTTAGTGGGTGCCTTGCTGGTCGGGACTTCCATTCCGGCCATCGCCCAGTTGCCCCCACCTGATAGCACTGGCGGAACGAATCAATGGTCGGGCACGAATCAATGGCCAGGCCATCACGGGGGTCATGGGCGTTGGGGAGCGATGCACGAGCAGATGGCGGAGCAGATAAAGGCGGAGGATGCGGAACTGGAACAACTGCTTACGCAGATGACCAATGCGCCAGCGGCACAAAAGGTGGATGCCGTGTCAGCAGTCGTGAGCAAACTGGTGGAGGATCGGCTGCCGATGCACCAGAGGTTCGAAGCAATGCATGAGCATATGCATGGAACCAATCAACCTACGGACGGCACGAGCACAAACCAGTAAGAATATTGAGTTTGAATCAGAGTGATTTGGTGAAATTCCTATTGGAAGTTTAAAGAGAACATCTCATTCCCCTGCCCCATATACAAAAAGTCAGCGCATCTGACCGCTGCCTTCAATGGGCCAGACATCTTCAACCACGCCGTGGCGATGAACGATGAACTCGCGGTACAGGTTTGACGTGGTGCAGCCGTGGGATGGGATTAATTCCAAGTGATCGCCCACGCTCATATTGCAATCTTTCGGCAGTGAAATGGAGGCGTGTTCTTCCGAGCCAAACCTGGCGATGGATGCACCGGGCAGGTCTTTGACGCGCGGTGGGCCAAATTCCGCGCCAACACCTTTGCGCCCGACATCGACAATGGCAATGTCCGGTGCCGGGCGACTGATGACGGTGGTCAGAATGGACATGGCCTGTCGAAACTCGGGGCGGATGTCGAAGTAATACCAATCCATGGCGGCATAAGAGCCAGCCTGCACTTCATCGACCCCAGGGAAATCGCCCGTGAAGGTATAGGTGCCCGTGCTGCCACCGGTAACGATGTTGACGGGAATGCCGGAGCTTTCAATGAGTCGGCGGGTTTCGACCAGTGGTTTGAGGGCGGCGCGGGTTTTCTCCGCACGTTCAGCTTCGTCGGGCAGGTCCACCAAGTGTCCTTCGTAGCCTTGCAATCCCTCGAATTTGATTCCGGGCAGCGAAGCGATTAATCGCGTCAGCGCCAGTGCGGGTGCGCCAGATTTAACCCCGCAGCGGTTCAAACCGATGTCCACTTCCACGAGGGCGCGGATTTCCACATTTGCGGCGGAAGCGGCGGCAGAGAGCATCCGGGCATTTTCCTCTGAATCCACGGCGACGATTGGGGCGGCGCGTTTTGCCAACTGGATGAGTCTCGCGATTTTAACGTGACCGACGATTTGGTTGGCGATGAGGATTTCGCGAATGCCAGCATCGGCCAAGACTTCCGCTTCGCCCAGCTTGGCGCAGGTAATGCCCACGGCACCGGCTTGCATTTGCAACCGGACGATCTTTGTGCATTTGTGGCTTTTGAAGTGCGGACGCAACCCGCTGGGCCGGTTGACGAAGAAGGCGGCCATCCGGTCGATATTCGCCTGCAAGGCGTCGGCATCCAGGAGCAATGAAGGAGTATCGACCTCGGCTAATGGCAGGCCCTTCCAATTATTTGGATTTGTCGAGTTCATGGTAGTTTTACTTGAGGATTCATCGGCATCAAAATATTGACCTGTTCCGCAAGCGCAGCTTAGGGAGGAATCGGATGCGAAGTCAAAGTGATTTAGCCACAGCGAGTTTGTGAGATGGTTTTGTCTTCGTAAGGCGTGTCGTCGCGGAGCCTGGTTATAATTCCCAATTGCGGTTTTTTCCTGAAGAACGAACTTTAATTATGTCTAATTTCAAATCACGACCGGCGCAGTGGGTGGTAACAATAGCTGCCTCCGCAGGCGGCCTTCACGGATTAAGCCATATTCTTGATTCGTTGCCGGAGGACTTTCCGGCGGCCATCGCCGTCGTGATGCATCTTTCCCCGCATTTCACCAGCAAGCTTGCCGAAATTCTAAACCAGCGTTCATTGTTGGACGTCAAATGGGCTGCAGAGGGTGACCTCATGCAATGTTCCACGGTCTACGTTGCACCTCCCGACTGGCATGTTCGAGTCTGCGAAAGCGGCACATTGAACCTCTTTAAAGGAAAAAAAATCCGTTTTACCCGTCCCGCCGCGGAACCCCTATTTATGTCCGCAGCAGAGGTTTACAAGGAAAGGGTCATCGGGGTAGTGCTGAGCGGCTCGGATTCAGATGGCGCGACAGGAGTGCAAGCCATCAAGGCGCATGGAGGCCGAGTCATCACCCAGGACAAAGCTACTTCACTGCATTTTAGCATGCCCAAGTCGGCGATTCATACTGGAGCGGTGGATTTTGTTCTTCCTATCACGGAGATTGCACCCCGGTTAATGACCCTGGTTCCAGGAAAGGATGCTTCGCGCGAGATAAACGAACTGATTTGTTAAGGATGGGCCGCGTCCCTTCGATGCGGTGGTGGAGGATGATGGGAGTTATTGAGCGAAGGGGGAGAATTTTACGAGAGGCCGATGGCTTCAGACCTTGCTTTCAAGAAAGTTGTGGCTCGTTCCTGTATCTCCTCAATCGGCGGATTCTCAAGACGTGTGGCAATCCACCAATCGTTCTCGGACACATCGCTAACGCAGGCAACGCGGTCGCCATAATACATGTTCGTCGGTGCGATCATGGAGGTGCCTCCGGCTTCAATGGCTTTTTTGTACGTGGCATCAACGTCGCTAACGTAAAGATAAAGCGTCGACGGTTTGAGCTTCCAGTGACCCGGTGCTTCATGAATCATCACCAGCGAATCTCCAATCATCAACTCGGCGTGGAGCACGGCGCCATCCGGTCGCAACAACCTGGCCTTCTCAATGCCATCGAACGCCTTTTTCAAAAACTCGATGAGACGCGCGCAGTTTGGAAGTTTCAGGTAAGGCGTGATGGAGCGATACCCTTCCGGAACTGAGCTTTGTTTCATAGCGTTGTTTTGAATTTCGACATTCGGAACTGGATATGCGTGCGAGCCGCGTGACGATCAAGCTCAGCGTCGACCGCCGGGGACGGGCTCCCACGCGAACCGCCATGCTGAAATTCATTCGAACCGTCCGGCGGCCCGGCTGTTGTCTGCAGCTCATGGCCGAGAAATCAGCATACACTTTCGTTGTACCATTCGACCATGACGCGCTAATTTATCAGCGCTACGACAGGTTGTAAATCCAATCGACAATCACCAAATGCATCAACAGCACGAACCAGAAATCGAGAGCCTTTGAAAGTGTAGATAGCCTCGATCGTGCCATACTTCCTTAGATTTCTAATCTGCCTTGTGCACGCGACACTGCGAACCAATTCTGCTATGGCTTCGGGAGTAACGGCTGGCCCTTCAATTTCGATTTCGCGGCTTTTAACGATTAGAGTCGCCGGATAACCAACCTCTAACCGAGCCCGTTCAGCACGCGCAGTTATCAAGAGGTTGATGAGTTCGGAAATTGAATAGTCGCTTAAGCAATATGGAGCCTTCATGCTCGAACCGTGTACTGTCCAAGGTCAGGCATAGAGCGTCCGGGGGCGCTTCGGTGCATGGTTAAGTGGCCAGGTCATTTGGTCATCTCTGAATAAGTGACAGTCACTCCTGCGACGTTTGTCACCGCCGGGATAGTACGCCGCGTCTCAAAGCTTAATCTCACCAAAAGATTGGTGGGTGATGTCCACGAAACCGCCACGTCATCTCCGACCGGCACGACGTAAACATTGCCTGGGTAGCCGCGCTGCTCCCCGGATCGACGCAAGTAAATGTGCTGAGCGTATCCCGTCGTGTTGTAGAAAGTCTCGCCAAACACAGTGCAAACGTAACGCCCGTCTGGTGAAGGTGTGTCTCTCAGATCAATGATGTCGCCTCGCTCGCTGGTTGAGCAACCCACCAGAGCGAGAACCAAAATTGTTGAAGGCACGAGACGCATCGGCTGCCACCTAACATCCAAGTTCAGCGAGACGGTCCGCGGGGAGGCATGGATTGGAACCGGAGCATGATGGCAACGAGTTCGTTGCGGCCCATGGTTAGGTGGCGTGGTCATATTCGCTTAGGCGTCAACACGATATTTCCATCTCCTATTGGCAGACTGACTTCCTGTCCGAAAGGGGCTTTTTTGCGGGGCCGCGCCAATACCGTTACATTGCCTTGGGCATCTTTACGCAACACCACTGCTTCAACCAGAACCTGTCCATCTATGAGAGTGGTCAAAGTGAGCGTGCAATCCCGGTCTCCGCTCAAAGGATAATGACGTGTCAGCTTAGTGGTCGCGACTTCGACGGCTCCGAGGTTGGTCGTTGGAGCTGATGGTTTGGCGCAGCCATAAAGAAGCGCCACGGCCAATGTCAGTGCGACTGTAAGTTTTAATTTCATATTTTGTGAGGTGTTGGATGCCGGATTTATATTGGAGTCGCGTGGAAATGCGACAATGCCAAAATTGTATAGGCCGTAAAGCATCGCCAAAGCCCCGGGACCAATATTGTTCTAGAACTTCTTCCGCGCTTCTTTGAATTCTGAGAGGTCATGTGCGTGGTCGCTCGCAACCTGCGCGAGTGTCCGTTGCGGCCGCGTGGTTAGGCCACAGGTTTATGTTTAACATGATTACGTTGTTTGAGGGTAATAATGACCTCTATGATGGCAATGTAAAAGAACACCAGGGCAAAGTAGCAATCACCACAAACCCACCCCCAAAATCCGCCCGGATTGTCCGCCCGATAAAAGGTCATACCACCAGAGCCACGCATACTCGAATACTTGGGGTGAATCGCGATGTGAATACTGCCGCGTGTGATGGCATGAATACTGTCAAAAAGAAGATAGCTCCCTGTTGCAATCAAAACTCCGCAAATAACATAACTGAATAGCGGTCGGCTGACCTCGAAAAACGAACGCTGCTTATGCATAGCGCGTCTGCTCACCGAATAGACTGCCCATGAAAACAATACAATCCATGCAACGACAGCAGCTATCACAGAAAACGAAGACAGAAAGGCAACCCCAAGGCCGAACAGAAATAGAAACGCAACCAATGCCCACGGGAAAATTTTGCGAATCAGCAACTGGCGACTCGTTGGTGTTGGCTTATTTTTCATCCGCGCGAATGTGGTTCACTTATTATCAAGTTTTTGAACTGAGGTTGCCTAACCAAGGTTCAAGTCGTGTTGCTGTTTTAATTAAACTCTCCCTTTTCATTGGCCGAAACAATAATTTCGGAGGTTTTTTATAATCCCGGCGATGTAGGTGAAGCTGGTTGCATTGAAATCGAGCGTTTGATGTCAGTGGGGCGTTGGAGGGGAGCGAAGGGTTTGTGCTCAATGAACGGCCTTGGCCCTTCGGAACGGTGGTGGTGGATGGTTGTGGTTGTTGGGCGAAGGGAAGAAAGTTTTAGGGGAACGTCGTTGCTATAGACAGGCCGGCCCGACGGGCCTTAAGAGAGTTTGGGCCATTTGAAAGAGGATGGTGCTGGTCATATGGCCCGAAGAACAAAGATTAAGATGAGGGTGGCGATGGTAAAGGCCAGAGCAGCTGCGCAGAAAAACATACGATAGCTCCGGATGGAATCCTTCATGATAGCCTCATGCGGTGCTTGCGGTTGGTAAAACACGTCAACAATTTCGCCTTCCTTGTGAGCTGTTGAAAATTTGCCAACCATGGAGTGGACCTGATACTCCCTGCCCTGAAGATCGGTGAATGTAAATACCGGGTGAAAGGCCTCGCCCGACGACTCCATTGCAACAATTCTGCCCTTGGTGACAATCGCGCCTTGGAGAAACTTCTGAGATTGTGAGCGCAGAAAAAAGCCGACGTAAGTAAAAATGCCCGCGAACAGATATGCTGCGGAAACAAAAAGGAGAATGGTGCTATGCTGACTCATCTACAAAGGCGAAACGGTTTCCTTATTTCATTCTGAAAGTAGGAATATGTCTTGGAAAAGTCCCGGTCAAGGGGAAATGGGCGGGAGGCGGCATGGTTGGTGACGGTGTGGTCGGCGTAGCGGGAGGCGGTCTGGCAGTTGTGGTCAGAAAAGAAATTAATCGGTGTCAACTTTGGGCCGAATCCTTTGTGGCATTAAAGGCTTGATTTTGGGAGCTGGCGGCACATTCTGTTTTGGCAAGGCTGGTCAGAAACAGTTCCAGTTTTTGCTCATCCGATAAATGAAAAGAAGTCCTTTGAGGAAATCGCTATGATGCTTGAGCCAGAGGCAGAAGTTCCGACCGATGGCATCATGGACGTGGATTCCGTTACTCGTGCCATCACTCCTCTGCGGATGATCTTTTGGGGAGGACTTCTCTGCATCTTCGAAATCTCGTGGACGATCCGCGGTTCGGGCTTCAAGTATAGCCTTCTGAATGATACGCTTGGTGCTGTCCTCATCATGGTCGGCGTCTTCAAGCTGAGTGCCATCGCGGTGCAAGACCGATTTGTAACGCTGATGAGGTTTGTCAAAGTCGTCTCCGTCCTGGTTGTGCTCAATACAATCCGTGCTCACTTCATAATGCCGCTACCTCCGCTGGTTGTGGCGGCCGTGAATCTCTTTGGCCTCGTGACCCAGGTTGCAATCGTAGCGTTCTGTGTTGCGATGCGCTGGTTTTGCGAGGAAGCAGGACTTTCCTGGCCGGCTGAGAGTTGGAAATTCACCACCAAGCTGTTCATCATCATCTATCTTTTTCCCCTTGGTTTGCTTCAACTGGCAGGATTAGTGGCGGTGATTTCCGGTCAATCCTCCAACGTCAACCTTGGTCCTGCAGGCCTTCTGCTACTTCCAGTATTCGTGGTTCCACTCGTACATCTGTTCGTCAGCACGTCGCGGATGAAGCGCGGCGCGGAAACCATTGTATCCGGTTTGCAGGAGGGTTAGGTTTTATGTGCCGCTTAATCGTCCCAGGAAAAGGGTCCAAAATTTATCGTGCAGGGCCGCGGATAAGCCATAGGCGCCGCCGAAGGACTGTTCCTTGTGCTCTTTTGCGCTGACGACTCTCCCATCCTGCAAGACAAACTGAATTTGCTCTCTGCCAACCGGCAAAATGATTGGGATGGGAACCAAAAGAACTGGTGTGACGCCATTCCAGATTATGTCAAACTTGTAGGTCCAAACCTCGGTCTGGCTGTCTACCCCAACGTGGGTGATGCGTGCTGGCCTGCCCCAATGGTTCTCCAACCAGGTGGCTGTGTACACAACCACATTGGTCTGGCTTGCATCGGTGTGGGAAAGTCCTGAGACATAAGCGACATCTGAAATCTTCGGATTTTGAAATGCCTCGTTTCGTGTTTTCGATACGCCGATTCCCACGCAACCTTGGATCAGCAGACAGAGCATTAAAATAGGAATTAAAAGCTTCCTTGTCATTGGTTGAGTGAAAATGTTGGCGGTTTCTTGCTACTCTTCAGGGATGGTGTTGGAGGCGGCGGTTAAAATCAAGTCTTTGATGGCATCTGTAGCCTGTGGTGGGGCCAAAGGGGGATTTTTGATTTGCGAGTTTTGAATTTGGGAATGGAAAAGCCTGAAAATGAACGGAATTTATTTTAACCACGAAATACTCGAAGAGTTCATTATGCGGTTTACTTGAAGGCGAATTCTTGGTTTAGTTGGGGAACCGACCCCGAATTTTGTGGGGCTCGTGTTCGTCTTAGGCTATAGTGTAATTCTAATTTAACATTGCCCTTTATGGATAATAAAGAAACCAAACCAGCGGCCGGCATGGCAACACGTCGGGAATTCATCAAGAAAGCTTCCACTGCTGCGGCGGTTGTCGCTTCGACCAATCTTTTCAAAACGCCTGTATATGGGCAAAATCAAGCGCCTTCACCCGGCCGGGTAATCGGGGCCAACGATCGCATCGTGGTTGGCTATATCGGCGTGGGAAATCAGGGCATGGCGCACGTGCGCACCCAGAAGGAGTTTGCGACAGCTAATAACATTGTGCAGGTGGCGGTTTGCGATTTGTCCAAGTATCGCGCGGCGGATGCGCACAAGTATATTGGCGGTGACATCCAGGAGTTTGATGATCATCGGAAGTTGCTGGAGAGGAAGGATATTGATGCCGTCACAATCGCAACGGTGGACCATTGGCATGCGCAATGCGCGATTGATGCGATGCAGGCGGGCAAGCATGTGTACGTGGAAAAGCCGATGACCCGTTATTTGGGTGAGGCGTTCCAGATTGCGGACACGGTGAAGAGCACGGGGAAGGCTTTGCAGATTGGATCGCAAATTTGTTCGGACGCTCGCTGGCACAAGGCGGCGGAATTGATCCAGGCGGGCAAGATTGGGCAGATGGTTTTGGCGCAGGATTCCTACATGCGCAATAATCCGAAGGGTGAGTGGAATTACCCGATTCAGCCCTGGTGCACGCCGGAGGATGTGAATTGGGAACGTTGGCAGGGGAAGGTTCATAACAAGAAGGCTTTTGACGCTGACTCCTACTTCCGCTGGCGCAAATATTATCCGTATTGTGCTGGTTTGTTGGGTGACCTTATCCCGCACCGTCTGCATCCGTTGATGCTGGCCACGGGCAGTCCTGAATTCCCATCGCGCGTTGTGTGCCTCGGGAACAAGGCGGCGCACACGGATGCGAATACTTCCGGAACTCCTGAGCGTGATGTGCCTGAGCAGGTTCAACTCCTCGCGGAATTCCCAAGCGGGCTGAATATTTTGATCACAAGCAGTTCGTTAAACCAGGTGGGGTTGACTTCGATTATTCGCGGCCATAAAGCCACTTTGTATATGGGTGGCGGCAACCGCATCGAGTTAAAGCCCGAACCTGCTTTCTCCGAAGAAATTGATCCGCAGGTAATTGAACACCTTGAGCCGAGCGGCGAGAAGATTAACGAGATGGAAAAGAACTGGTTCGATTGCATTCGCTCCGGCAAAAAGACTTTCGGCAACATCGACCTCGCTTTGCGCGCACAGACGGTGATCTCGCTGGCAGAAATGTCTCAGCGCTTGAATATCATGTGCCTGTTCAACGACAAGACTCGCAAGATTACCACGGGAGACGGCAAGGAAGTGACGCCGATCACCTACGGAACGCTGCCGTTGTCCTGATCAATAATCGGTTTCGACGGGTTTCGTGGGTTCAGCCTGCGAAACCCGGTTTTTGTTTATATGGAGACCATCGCCGTTGCCCGACACGCCATGGCCACTCGTTTTGAGATCGTCCTGAATGGCGAAGATCCGGCAGCCTTGCGGGCGGCGGGCGAGGAGGCGTTGGATGAGATTCAGCGCATTGAGGCGCAGCTCAGTTTGTATCAACCGACGAGTGAGATCGCCCACTTGAACGCTCGCGCGGCTCAAGAACCGGTGCGGGTTACGCCGAGCCTGTTCAAGCTGTTGAAACAAGCCAGGGAACTTAGCGTGGAAACGAAGGGTGCTTTTGATATCACGATTGCTCCGCTGATTCGGTGTTGGGGGTTTATGGGAGGGACGGGGCGCGTGCCCGGCGCGGAGGAGTTGGCGGAGGCACGTGCCAATGTGGGAATGGATTTGGTGGAATTGAACCCGAAGGATTTCACGGTTCGTTTTGCGCGCAAGGGAGTGATGTTGGACTTGGGGGCGATGGGTAAAGGCTATGCGGTGGAGCGAGCAGCGGATTTGATACGTGACATGGGTATTTCGAGTGCGCTCGTTAACGGCGGAACAAGCAGCATCCTTGCTTTGGGAAGTCCCCCTGAATCAGAGAGTTGGAAAGTGGCGGTTCAGGGTCCAGCACTCTCCACTGACGTTGCGGCCTCCCCTTTTGCAACAATCAGTTTGAAGGATGAAGCGCTCTCGGTTTCTGCCGTTTGGGGAAAGTCCTTTCAGAGCGAAGGAGGGAGTTTCGGGCACGTCCTCGACCCACGATGTGGCAGGCCGGTGAAAAGTGCGCTCCTGGCGGCAGTCGCCCTGCCATCAGCCACAGAAACGGATGTATTTTCAACTGCCTTGCTGGTAGGCACTAAGGAAACTTATGACTACCTCCTCCGTATTCGTCCGCAGGCGCGTGCGGCTTGTATTCTTGCGAGCAACGAGTTAGACCATGAACAGGTAATCTCGCACGGCTTTGATCTTTTGAAATTTATGTAGTTCGGCTCCATCTTGGTAAGAGCGAAAATAATCTTTGTTCTCAAAATGCTCATTGAAACTTGGAAGTGCTACGCGTATTTTGCGATGGTATGTTAGAGGATAGAGACTACATGCGCCAGCGGTCCCGTTGGGAACCGCAGTGGTCAGTGACTGTCGTCCTGATTATCCTCAATGTGGTCATGTTCGTGGTCCAAAACACGGTCGGACCGCGGGACTTCTACGATCTTCAATACTACGGCGTCCTCAGTCTCGATGGCCTGAAACACGGTTTCATTTGGCAGTTGCTTACTTTTCAGTTTTTGCATCAGGGGTTTTTCCACATTTTGGGAAACATGTTGACGCTTTATTTCTTTGGTCATGCCGTGGAAGAAGCGCTGGGGAAAACGAGTTTCTTGAAGCTTTATCTGTTAAGCGGGGTGCTGGGTGGACTCTTGCAAATGGGAGGTGCAGTCGTGTGGCCAAGCCATCTTGACGTCCCCATTGTGGGGGCTTCGGCGGGAGTCTATGGGTTGATAGCGGCCTATGCGACCCTGTTTTCTGATCGGTCCATCAATTTGCTTTTTCCACCTATCGAGCTAAAAGTTCGCACTCTGGTTTGGATCGCCATGGGTTTTTCGATAATCGGCATCATAGTCCCGTTCTGGAAGATGGCTCATTGCGCTCATCTGGGTGGCATTCTCACCGGCATGTTTTATATCCGGTGGATTACCCAGGTTCAAAAGCCACTGGTGGTCTGGCAGCCATTCCGGCCGAAAATGCGTCGTCGCGAATTGGTGAAAGTCCGTTCTGACAAACCAAAAACCTGGATCCAACCCAAGAATGTCGAACCCGAAGAGCTTCCATCCGCGGAGTTTATCAGCAAGGAAGTGGATCCCATTCTGGACAAGATTTCTGCCCACGGCATCCAAAGTTTGACGGAGCGGGAACGGCAGATCCTCGAAGCGGCCCGGGCCAGGATGGCCAAGCGCAAGTAACTTGCCGAACAACTCACTGCTCATCGTTCACCAAGAGGCTTTGCCTTTTACGCAAGTTTCCATTTTAATCACGTCATGATTCAACGTTATTCACGGGCTGAAATGCGGGAGATTTGGAGCGAGCAACGCAAACTGGAAATTTGGTTAAAGATTGAATTGCTCGCCAGCGAGGCACTGGTGGCAGAGGGACTGGTGCCCAAAAAAGATTTTGAGCAAATGAAGTCCAAGGCGGCTTTCAGCCTGGAGCGCTGCAAAGAACTTGAGCGCACACTGAATCACGATGTCATTGCGTTCACCACGAATGTCGGGGAAAACATCGGCGCTCCAGCGAGTCGCTGGCTGCATTTTGGACTGACCAGCAGCGATATTGTAGACACCTCTTTTGCCGTCCAAATGGTACAGTCAGCAGATATTCTGATTGAAGACGTCAAAACTCTCCGCAAGGTAATCGCCAGCAAAGCCCGCAAATATCAGCTAACACCAATGATCGGGCGCAGCCACGGCATCCATGCCGAGCCGACCACGTTCGGTTTGAAAATGGCGTTGATGTATGACGAATTTGGCCGTGCCCTCAAACGCCTGGAGGCAGTTCGAGAGACAGTTGCCATAGGCAAACTTTCTGGAGCAGTTGGTACCAGCGCGCACTTGTCGCCCAAAGTAGAGGCTTTTGTTTGCAAGCAACTCGGACTGCGCCCGGCACCCGTTGCGACTCAAGTCGTGCAGCGAGACTTGCATGCCGAGTTTATGAATGCACTGGCCTTGATTGGGGCCAGCATTGAACGTTGGGCCACCGAGTTCCGGCACCTCCAGCGAACGGAAGTTTTGGAAGCCGAAGAATTCTTCGCCGTTGGTCAGAAAGGCTCCAGCGCCATGCCGCACAAACGTAATCCCATTACGGGCGAACGTCTGACCGGCCTGGCCCGCGTGTTGCGCGGAAATGCCATCGCCGCCATGGAAAACGTTGCGCTCTGGCATGAACGGGACATCAGTCACAGTTCAGTGGAACGCATCATCTTCCCCGATTCCTGCACGTTGCTGGATTACATGTTGGCGACGCTTACGAAGCTGACAGAGGGATTGATTGTCTATCCGGAGAACATGAAACGCAACATGGGCTTAACGCTGGGAATGTGGAATTCACAGACCATCCTGCTGGCCCTGATTCGAAAGGGCCTTACCCGGGAGCAGGCGTACGAACTGGTTCAGCGTAATGCGATGAAGACCTGGCAGTCCAAGCATGCGGGTGATGCGAATGCAGATTTCAAAACGCAACTGCTTAATGACCCTGAAGTCGCCAAACATCTCACACAGACGGAGTTGGACAAGCTGTGCAATCTTGATTTCCATTTTAAGCAAATTAAAACGCGATTTAAGAAACTTGGGCTATAACGTGGTATTGTATCACGGTTGACGGCATACTTGACGCAAGATAGTTTCATTACGGTTGAAAATATGATTGCAGCAACATCCAATAAGACCACCTCAGCGCCGGCTTTCCGCGTGGGAGATGAACGACTGATCAAGGTCACTGAGAGTGCGGCGAAAAAAGTGAGTTCATTGCTCACCAAACAAGGTCGCGCGCAGGGAGTGTTGCGCGTCGCTGTGGTTGGTGGCGGATGCTCCGGCCTGCAATATAAAATGGATTTGCAGGACGGTCCCGCGAACCGCGATATTCTGGTTGAATCCAGCGGCATTAAGGTTGTGGTAGATCCTAAGAGCGCACTCTATGTCACAGGCAGTGAACTGGATTATCTGGACGCCCTGCAGGAAGGCGGGTTTAAAGTGAAGAACCCGAACGCAGCCACGAGTTGTTCATGTGGTGAGAGTTTCAGTGCTTAAAGGCGTTCTGCTGCGCTGACTTTAGCCCGGAGGCAATCTCCCATTTCTTCATGACCGATAATTTTGCGTTATTGAATGAGCCGCGCCAACCTTGGCTGGACCCGGATATTCTAAAGCAGAGATTTATCGTCCTCTCGTCCAAAGTCCATCCTGACCGCGTCCATAATGCTCCTCAGAAGGATAAATTGGCCGCCAACCAGCAATACTCTGAACTGAACGCGGCCTACAACTGCCTGCGCGAGCCAAAGGACAGGTTGCAACATCTTTTGGAGCTGGAAGTCGGTACAAAACCGAAGGACATTCAACGCATTCCGCCTGGAATGATGGAGGAGTTTTTCGAAATTGGCCAACTCTGCAAACAGGTCGATGCCTTCATTACTGAAAAGGAAAAGATCACCTCCCCGATGCTAAAGGTTCAATTGTTTGAACGCGCTCAGGAGTGGACCGATAAATTGAATTCGCTCCAAAGGAAAATTAATGCCCGTCGGGATACTCTCATTGAAGAAATTCAATCGATGAATACCCTTTGGGGAACAGCCGAGGCTGAGCGTCAGCAGTTGCTTGGACGTCTCGAAGAGGTTTACCGACTGTTAAGTTATTTTGCCCGTTGGTCAGAGCAGATTCAGGAGCGGGTCGTACAGCTCTCCTTTTGATCATGCACAAATTTCTCGTCTTACTGCTGTTCATTCTTCCTTCATTACGCGGAGTTGCCGAGAGTTGGCAGGACGCCTTGAGTCGCATGCCTTTGAGCACCGATACCACGCAACTGAACCGGACCAATTGCGTGCAAGTGATGCTCAATTCCTTTCAGTCAAATGCCACGGTAAAAGCTCTCATTTTTATGCCCGGTGCGACGGACGAGTTTTACATGTTTCGTCGTGCAAAGGCCAATCTGACCAATGCCTCCCCCACTTTACTGGACGCAGTGAATGCCTTGACCAATCAAACTCTCGTTCGAGCCACTTTCCTGCCCCCTTTTCTTCTCTTGCATTCGGACGAAGATCCACTCGAACCATTATATCAGATCAAGAATGATTCCACCTTGAAGCAGTTGAGGCAGGAAATGTTTGTGCCGCACGCCTTATACTACGACAAGGATTGGGATTATTTGCTCCCGATTCTGAAGCAAAAATTAGGGTTGAAATTCGTTCCCGAATTGTACTCTCGCGATTCATGGCACTTTTATAGGCACAGCTTTGCGGCTTGGAATCTGAATGGCTGGGAGACCTTGCAAGCCATATCAATGGCCGGCAAGACGAGGTTTATAGTCAAACGCAACCTTGTGATCTTTGAAGCAGACGTCCGGGTGCGGAAACTTCCAACAATCGACCATTACCCCAAGGATTAAGTTGGTTCGCAGTGTATCACATTTGGACACAAGCTGGAATTCAGAAGACAGGTAGCCACCAAAAATATCAAATTCAGGCCGTATTTGAACTTTTCACTCCAGAAACCGGCAAAACATTCAATAACAATGGGCTTTTATGAGTTGGTATAGCCCCTGCTACCCATCTGGTATGCAGAAACTACGTATCTGCCTTACAAGAGATTTTGTGGTGCTCTCCATCTTCTTTATCATGGTGAAGGTGAAAAGGCCCGTCTTCCATCCGCGTAAAAACGTGGCGCATTAGGCGCACATTCTTCAGTTCAGTTGTATTTTCCATGCGGCTTGCCGTAGCCGATCTATTTGGTTCCATCCACCGGCGATCTCCTCCTTTTACAAACGAAAGTTTCAGAAGTAAAATCTGACAGGCTCAAAACCAAACAGCCTTCACTAAAAACAAGGTCAATGGACGCTTTTCTGGTAGAATTCACAGCGATACCCTCTCACACCGAAGTCGTGGTCCGGTTGGGAGTGGCAATGATCGCCGGCATGTTGATAGGTTCCGAGCGCGAACATCACGGACGTCCCGCCGGCTTCCGAACCACCACCATGGTTTGTGCGGCCGCGGCTTTAGCCATGGTTATCTCCCAGGTTGCCTTTGCCGATACCGTGACTACAAGCAGTTCATGGCGCCCCGACCCGATGCGCCTTGCAGCCGGTGTGCTGACTGGCATGGGGTTCCTCGGAGCGGGAACAATCATTCGAAACGATAATCACGTGCGCGGAATTACTACGGCCGCCACACTTTGGATTTCGACTATGCTTGGCCTCTGCTTTGGAGCAGGTCTGTTTTTCGCGGGCACAGTGGGACTTATCGCAGTCCTCGCAATTTTATTACTGCTCCCACGGGTCGAGGCGCGAATCAGTCAAAACCTTTATGCAAGGCTCACTATTACGATGGATTTAACCACCATGTCAGAACAAGATCTCAAGGAGATTCTTTCCTCATTGGGAACCGTCATAAGATCGATGGATCTATATTATGATTTTGTGAAGCGATCAAAAACAGTTTCCTGCGAGCTAAGACTGAAAAAGCCCGAGGAATTCAGTTTGGGCCAAAAACTTACCGCCATGCTGTCCCGACATGCAGGGATACACTCTGTCGCTTTCAAGTGTTGATTTACTTTTGACCAGCTGTTTCTAACCAGATTTAAACACCAGAATACTCATTGGTGGGAGGACAAATTCCGCGGAGTGGGGCTGGCCGTGCACCTGGTAATCCTCTGCACTTACACCTCCCAGATTTCCCATGTTACTGCCCCCATAAATAGACGCGTCGCTATTTAACACCTCACGCCACACTCCGCCGCGAGGCAACCCGATTCGATAACTGGGCCGCGGAACGGGAGTGAGGTTCATGATGACCACCAATTCACTCGTGCGACTCTGGTTCTGCCGGACAAAGGACATTATGCTGTTATTCTGATCTGTGCAGTCGATCCAATAAAACCCACTAACGTCATAATCAGATTCCCACAATCCCGCCTCGGCAACATAAAGCTTGTTGAGATCCTCTACAAAACGTTGCAGGCCTGCGTGAAACGGTCCTGCGCCAAGGAGCCACCAATCAAGTCCGCTATTTGCATTCCATTCCGCACGTTGGCCGAACTCGCACCCCATGAAGAGCAGCGGCTTGCCGGGGAACGTCCACTGATAGCCGAGGAGCACACGCAAATTCGCAAATTTTTGCCAATCGTCTCCGGGCATACGGCCTAAAAGTGATCCTTTTCCATGAACGACTTCGTCATGCGACAACGGCAGAACAAAGTTTTCGTTGAAGTGGTAAAGCATCGCAAAGGTGAGATCGTTCTGATGGTATTTGCGATGAATCGGATCACGCATGAAATAATTTAATGTGTCATGCATCCAGCCCATGTTCCACTTCAGAGAAAAGCCCAGGCCGCCGAGGTAAGGCGGCCGGGTTACTAATGGCCACGCGGTTGATTCCTCAGCAATGGTCACCACGCCGGGACACTCGGTATGGGTGAGATAATTGAACTTTCGCAGGAATTCCACAGCGTCCAAATTCTCACGCCCGCCAAACTGATTTGGAACCCACTCTCCCTCCTTGCGGGAATAATCGAGATAAAGCATCGAGGCTACGGCATCCACGCGCAACCCGTCGATGTGGAATCGTTCACACCAAAACAGGGCGTTAGCTGTCAGGAAGTTGCACACTTCGTGACGGCCATAGTTAAAGATGAGAGTCCCCCAGTCTTGATGTGCCCCCTGACGTGGATCTTGATGCTCATATAGGGCTGTGCCATCAAATTTGGCCAGAGCCCATTCGTCGCGCGGAAAATGAGCAGGAACCCAATCTACTAAAACCCCGATACCAGCCTCATGCAGTGCATTGACCAGATATTGAAAATCATCAGGAGTGCCGAACCGCGCGGTCGGCGAATAAAATCCGGTTACCTGATAACCCCAGGATGGATAATATGCATGCTCTGAAACGGGTAGGAATTCCACGTGTGTAAATCCCATCTGCTTCACGTAAGAAACAAGCATTCCGGCCAATTCGCGATAACTAAATGACTCGGCGACCGATTTCTTTTTCCAGGAACCTATGTGCACTTCGTAAATGCTCATCGGTGCACGCAACACATTCTGTTCCCTGCGTTTCTTCAACCATTCGCCATCGGTCCATTTAAACTTTTTGTTGTTCCAAACAATGGATGCATTCTTTGGGGCCGATTCAAAAAAGAATCCATATGGATCGGCCTTTAAAACTACCTGACCGTGAATATTTTGAATTTCATATTTGTAATGGGCGCCTTCCCCCACCCCGGGAACAAACAATTCCCAAACTCCGGAAGCCCCTAAGAGCCGCATGGGATAATAACGTCCATCCCATCCGTTGAAATCACCAACGACACTCACCCGTTGTGCATTTGGCGCCCAAACTGCAAAGCTCGTTCCGTGAACGCCGTCCACTGTCCGCAATTGCGCTCCCAATTTCTCGTAGATACGGCGTTCATCTCCTTTCCCGAACAAATACAGGTCTGATTCGCCAACGGTGGGCAGGAACGAATAGGGATCGCGGGTACGCCGGACTCCTCCTTGATAATCAGTGATCACCAGGTCGTAAGCATAAACATGCTTGGCTCCTTTGGTGGTCCCTTCATACAAACCCGCCGGATCCAGCTGCTGCAATTCAAAACTTGGCTTATTCTTCTCGTGGGTGGGTTCAATCCGCACCTTGGCTGCATTCGGCAGAAAAGCCCTCACCACCACCCCAGACCCGTCACCCAGCGGATGCATCCCCAAAAGTTGATGAGGCGAGCGATGCCGCGCGTGGATTAAACTCTCTAATTCGTCCCTAGTAAGAAGCATGTCGTCAGCAATTTACATGAAGTCCAGCAAAACACGAGGCACTTTTTTTGAGGTCTTTTCCGACGCTCGTAATTCCTTGTGAGTTAATGCAACGGAAAAATACGGGCGAGCTGTTTGGCATGAATCTCCAAGTCCCCTTCTGTCCAAACCACATAATCCGCCTGATTCATCTTTTTATCCACTGGCCACTGCGCACGGATACGTTTTTCAACATGTTCGGGGTTCCACCCACGTTGTAGGAGGCGCTCAAACTGGGTGGTGGCGGAACAGGCAACACATATGATCGCGTCGAAAGATGGAGCGGCATTCGTTTCGAACAAGAGCGGAATCACAACGACAACGCAGCTTTGCCCCTCTTTCCGATATGCCTCCACTTGCGCAGTCCAAACTGCACGAATACGGGGATGAAGGATATCCTCCAACATCTGCCGCGAGCCTGGATCTTCGAACACCAACCTGGCTAATTCCTCTCGCCTGAGCCGTCCTTCACCATCAATCATACCAGTGCCAAAAGCATCGACAATCTCCGACAACGCAGGCTTTTCAGGTTCCACGAGCTGACGTGCGATTATGTCAGTATCAATCACACTGATGCCACGATCCCGAAGCAACTTATCGGAAGTGGATTTGCCCATCCCAATTCCTCCCGTTAGCCCGTAAACTTTCATTTTGTGGTAAATAACATCGGCAGATTAGTCCTTAGATGGAACATGAAAAGCACTCAATCAGCTGTCGGTCCACAGTCGTTGTCATTCTGTCTTTGCGACTGGACTCAAGTTGGCTAACTTCAAGTAGACCTGCTACAAACGAAAAGGTGCACCAGAAACCGGTGCACCTTTCGAGGCCATTGAAATGTGTCGTTACGGTTTTGGAGGATCAACACGGATCTTGTAATAAACAGAGCCATTGGTGTTGGCCGTGTCTCCAAAGGTGAATACATTGCCTACAGAACCTTGAACAAAGTTCGTCAACAGTGTCCATTGCGGGTTCACCAGATTGGTGCAGGAATAGAGATAGTTGGTTGAATGAGCTGCGGCCTGCCAGGAAATCATGGCCTTTTGTACGCCCGCCTTCTCCATTTTAACTCCTGCATTCAGATTTCCACCTGTCTGCGGGGGAGCGTGCGTAATAACTTTGGAACTAATCTTGCCCGTAAAGGTTGGAACCCAAACCAAGTGCCCACCATTGGCTCCATTTAACGCACTGGATATATCCACCCCGCCGGCCAAAGCACCGGCAAAGTAAACGGTCATGTTGCTATTGATGTTCAACGAAGTGAAATTAGTACCTCCGACGTTGTTTGTTGCGAAATTGTCCAACTCCAAAAGATCTATGTAAATGGCATTATTATCACCCATTCCATAAAAGCTGAAGAGTGTGTCAAAACCCTGTCCATCCAGAACTAAATGACCAACTGCGACATTGTTTAAAAAGCCCGAATTGGAATTACCCCGATTTTCACCTGCCCAGAAGCTTCTCGATTCCTCGAAGAAATTCGTGACCGTGATAATCACGGTTGTTCCCAAAAGATCTCCTACCGGTGGTTTAGTCACCAAGTTAAAGCCTCCCGTAAGTTGCCATGTGTTCAGAGCAACGATTCCACCATCCGTAATGGAGTTTGTTGGCTGAAGTGTAATATCCAAGGCAGACAAGATTGTCATATTACTGATGGTCAAATCCCCGCCACCTAACGTTACCCCAGCAAGATCTGCTTCCAAAATGCCATTGGCAAAAAGTCCACGATTAACCGCATATATCTCCAAGGGACCATAGACCGCATCCATTGAACCAGATCCAAAGTTAAAGAAATAGGCATCATTAAAGATCATCGATGAACCGGTGGTTTCAAAATAATTTGCCCATACCCTAATGCCCTGGGCTCCGATCGCACCGTGGTTAACCATGGCTTGGTAAGGTTCTTCAAAAGCGGTGTCAAAGTAAGGTGAGTGCCGTGTGCCAGCGAAATAAATGGCGTTTTGAACCACAATTTCTCCATTGTTGGTAAGATAATTCAAGCGCGGAAGACTTCCTGACCAAACAATGTTGGTGGATTGAGAGAATATTACTCCATTGAGTGATAATGCTCCCGGCGCATTACTGCTGAGAGTGAGGCGCTCTGTGTCCAACAGCAGGTTGTTGGTCACGTTTAGTGTGTCAGCGATTACTAAATTGGTGCTGCGCAGCGTCATATCCTTGATCGTGCTTGGGAAATAAGGCTGAATGCTTGGATTGACAATCGTTGTAAACCACAAATTTGTCTCTCCAGCCGCATTGGTGGTTACCCATCTGGCGCTATAAAGATCTACAAATCCATTCAAGCGTGGCAGAACTGGAGCAAGTAGATTGGATATAACCATGCTACCGTTGGTACTTCCCAAATTGAAACTGCTAAATGGAACTACAATTTGTGCATTGGTACTGCCAATAAAGTGATTGGTTGATGAGATGCTCGCATAGTTGAATGAGTCAATGCGGGTTCGTTCCAGATTCAGAGCACTTTGCGCGTTAATCTCAACGCGACCAGGAACGTTGGTGATGGTCGAATAGGTCACTTCAGGAAATGGACGAGAACTCAGTGGTGATAATTGGAGCTCAAACATCGAAAATTGGTTGGAACCCTGATAATCGATCGGGGTGGTGATCAAATCGGAATTGCTTGGATCCAACTGATCAAAGCCATTGAATGCGGTGGCGTAAGCGTAATTATTTGGCATGAACGTGTTAACCGACACTGGGGGAATGCCGTAGAAACCATCATTAAGTAATCGCTGATTGCGACCGATCACCGCGAATCCGTCCTGGATATACAACTCGTTCGTGAATTGTTGGCCGAAGGAGTTTGTTACCAATGCCTGAATCTGAATCGTTGGCACGGAGAAATTTCCAAAAGAGGTATCGAATGCCACATTGCTAATTACATTGGTGTCCGTGCTATCAACGAAAACCGCCTGAATTACATTCTGAACATTCGTGCCGAGAATAAATTGATTCGTCCAGATGTAGATATTCGGCGCAATGGCAAAAACCTCAGCAAAAAAATTTCCCTGTGGGAAGGTCACTGGTTCAATGCTACTGATAGCGAAGGCCGTATCATAAAAATCGCTACCATTCGTTTCAGTTCCAATTCCCCAAAAATTATCATAGAATCCAAAACTTCCAGCCCCTGCCAGATGGCCACGCGTCAGGTCAATATTTTTCCCAGTTAACGTGATGAGACCGTCAGAGGCCAAGCCTACCGTCCCTTGGTTAACGATGTTTGTCGACCATACTTGAAGCAACGCCGATTCCTGCTGGAATAAAAACTGGAAGAAACTAACTGTCACTATGGAGTTGGTCGGTCCAGCAAACACGTTTCCACTATTGTTCCAGTTGGCGGCTTGCCGACGACTCCCATTGCCGCCCGGACCTCCCGCAAAAGTATCAAACTTGAATCCAGTATTGGCTATCATATAACCAGTATTGGTAAAGTTTAGTGTATCCGCGGTTTCAAGGTATTGTAAATTTTGGCCTGTCCCTTGAAAATTGAGGCTCATGACCCCCTTATTTACAAAATTTGTAGCATCTATTTGCGGAATTACCTGTGGCGGGGCGACAACTGAGCCATCATTTTCATAAAGTGGCGACGCCGCCTTCATGGTCAAGACACACGCCAGGAGACACAGGGTTGTTAGGGCAGTCGTAAATCGCTTCATATACTTCGGTTAACTCTTCAGATTTAATCTCCGCTTACTCAAGGCGTAATGTTTATCGATAGATCCTGAGTTGTTGTTCGGCCCCCACTCTCCGTCACATCAACGGTGAAATCGTAAATCCCTTCCGTCGTAGGCGTGCCACTAATGACTCCATCCGGTGAGAGAGTCAAGCCATCCGGCAAGCCCGCCGAGGAGGCATTGAGCGACCAGAGAAATGGGGCCTGCCCGCCTGCGGTATCAAGCTGTGTGCTGTACGATACCCCCACTCGACCATCCGGAGGCGCAGTGGTTATCACGTAGAAAAAGAGCAGGTTGTCAATGTTTGTAATCGTATATGACTCAGGGTAAACAATGGGCGCATTCGTGGAACTATCAAAAGATCCCCAAACAAAATTCGTTTGACCCTGTGCCTGAGGCAATCCGTTTAGGAAGAAATTTGTAGAATAGAAGTTTACAATAAGCGGCCCGTTTATATTGAACAAAAAGTCAACAGGCCCCTGGAGGATTCCTGGTCCGGCATTTGTGCCAAAGTTTGGCACTGGTGTGAAACGTGGAAATTCTCGATAAACAGCTGCATCACCCAGAGGTGACGGATCCTCTATCCCTGAAAACAACCAATCTGGAAAATTGAGCACCCGAATGAATGTTTGAATTGTCGGTTGCGGATTTGTTTGATTGACTGAAACCAGGTGGTAGATATTCGTGATGGGTCCATTCTTGATTCTTCCGCTGATTGGATCCAAATCAACTCGAACAAATTTGATGTGGTCAATACCTTCACGCTTATCCACCGAGTTCGTAACACACAAGATCGGATAGACAATCAAACTAAAATTTGTGTTATAGGTAATAATGTCACGTCGGAAGTTCTGACCGTCTATATTCGTCACTCCTGCCACGTTAGTAATTCCAGCGATTGTATTCGTAAAAGTTACCAGGGAGACAAGTTGGGTGTTTATTATTTGAACACCACACGTATTGGATGGAATTAGGTAAAATGTGCCGTTCGCTATGTTGGTAATAACCGTTCGCGTGGTGACATTTGTGACCAGACTGGCGCCTGTTGGCGTCCAAGACCCACCATTCGTCACGGAGGTATCGGTAATTGTTACAAAGCCCTTTGTAAAGTAGGTGTTTGTGACGACATTCGCAAACTTGTAAATGAAACGAACTGCAGCATTCGTAGTGAAGTTTGTCGTCAGTACAAGACTGGCCGGTGTAAAGGCTGGGACAAAAGGTTTATTTACGAAAGTGGCTGTAAAGTTAGTGGTGATCACGTTGACGAAAAAGTTCGTAAAACTGTCGATGATCAGCCCTGGAAAGAGTGCAGTCAGTGATACTGGGTCGTTAGTGAGTGATTGCGCAATCAGTGTCGTTAAATTTGTCGTGACGAGCAACTGGCTGAAGCGGTTTGTAACGAATTGCAGACTATTCGTCTCCACTGTTTCGACATTATAATTGTTCGTCCCCATGAGATATCGAAGACCACCCACGTCATCCCGCGATAAACCGTTGAAGAATAAACCGAAACCGCTAGTACTCCTACCATTCACCAATGATACAACTGGTGTCCCATTGGGTGCTGTTGGGTCGACAGGGAATGTAAGCGATATTGCGCTTGGCGGTCCTCCTACGCCGCAGTTTTCAATAATGAGGTAACTCCACAGAGTTCCGTTGACATAAGGACTGTAGGCATTACTCAGAGGATCGTAATTGCGCATTTCCGTGGTGTAAATCATGAACGGACAGGAAGCGCCCGGCTGTGTGACACGCCCCCTTAAAGTCCATACCCAACGCTCGGGGTCCGTCAACCCCAACTCCTCAACGATTACTGACAGCGCGACCGATTTCAAATCGATCAAGGCAAGAGCCTGAGCCTCATAATTATACCGGCTCGTATTCAACGAGAACTCTGAGAGTTCCGGACTATAACTTGACAGATTCTTCAGGTTGTTAAGCAAGCTAAAAGCCTGATCCACAGCAAAAGTTCCATTTGATCTGAAGAAACCAGTGAACGCCTCATCGTAGGCATAATAAATTGTCGGAGTGTTCCATCGATACTCGCTCAGCAGATTTTTTGGCGCGCCAATGTCTCCAGGCAGGTGATAACCAATAGTGTCTACTTGATAGGCCTCGTAAGGACCGATCAAGGAAAACGCGGAGGCCACCTGGGTCACAGCTGCGAAGACCATTACCCAGTAGAATCGTTTGATCATTTGCAACATAAAATTTAATAGCGCAGGCGGCTAACTTTATAGAAATTAAACGAACCAATTGGATTTCTGCCCAAAAACACTGAATCATTCGTACCCGCCGCGAATCTAGCCAGACCGAAGTTTGACCATTGCGACGGTATGCCACTTGAAGTCATAACCTGGTAAACTGAGCCGGGCTGGGTGTTCCAGATCAGGAATTGACCTTGGGCTGTAGATATTGTCGCAACCTTGAACCAGGTATTCGGATCCAGTGGATTGCTGCCCGATTGGAATGCCTGTAGAACTGTTGGTCCACCGGGAGCCAAAAGCGTGTTTGGTGCGGGCCAGTTCGCTGGATTACTACCCCAATATTGGGCTTGCCAATCATCCGGTAAACCGTCCGCGTTATCGTCCGAGCCCCACGTCGTACCTGTGGCGGTCGCAGACAAGGGTGAGTGCCGAGTATCGGTCAGGACGTAGGCCAGACGAAATGTATGTGTGCTGTTCGGTGCCAGGCCGCTCATTGTCCACACATTAGTTGTGACAATAATGGGCGTCGCAGCCCCATCGACGTATAACTCCCAGTGATCCAGGTTAAATCCCGCGAGTAAAGGCCAGGTGATTGTCAGGCGACTTGAGTTAATGGCGGTGGCGAATGGTTTGGCGGGCGCGAGCAAGGGCAGTTGCGAAGTGGCATAGCGCTGGGCAAACAAATCGAAGCTCGTAGCAATGCCAGTGTAACTGGTCCAGACTGCCAGAAAACGTTTGGAGCCATCGGCAGCAAGTGTCGGCTGGATTTGCTGACCGGCAGTTGAACTGTTGACTCGGAACTCTCCCCCGGCTGGGGACCCATCGCTATGCAGGAATTGGCCGTAAACACCTTCACGGGAGCCGTCTTGACCCAAACTGGTCCAGATGACCATGTAATCAGTGCCACAAGCGGCAATTCTAGGAGCATACTGATCTCCGTAACGCTGCGTGTTTACAAATCTGATCACACCGCCAGTTCCAGCTGTTAAGAAACTTCGGCTGCAGACATCCCAACTATTTTCAAAGACGCTTGTGTCCTTCTGACTCCAACTTAAGCAAAAACCACCGTCCGATGAACTAGCGACGCTTGGATTAGCGCAGATATTGTTTGCTCCATTTACAATAAATTCGCCTGCCAATGGAGACGAAGCGGAATTGTAAAGACGCGCGTAAATGTCTACACTGGCTGCTGGCCCGTTGGTTGTTGCTGCCGTACGCTGTTGTTCCGACACCCAGGCAATGACAAAGTTCCCATTCGCAAGAGCAGCCACGGTTGGAGTGCGTTGATTGTAGGAGGTGTATTGGTTCACCTGAAACTCGGTGCCAACCTTGGCTCCGGCGGGTGTCAATTGTTGGGCATACACGCCTTGCATGCTCCCATCCTGGTTCAGGCTTGACCATGCCACGATCACATTTCCGTTGGTCAGGGTGGCCAACACGGGATTCATCTGGAAATAGTTGGTCGTAGCGTTCACCATTATGTCCCCGGTTACCCAAGTGTTCGAGGTGGAGAGAAATCTGGCGTAGATGTGCTGATATCCCTGTTGCCCGCCCTGCCAAACAAATGCTGCACCGCCATTGTTCAGCAATGAGACCTGAGGATTTTCCTGATCGGCCACACTTTGTTGATTAACGCGAAATGGAGCAAATGAGCGCGAGAAGGTATTATCCAATTTTTGCACGCTAATGCCGAGACCGTCCCCATCGCTAATATTGTCTTGCCAGACGACAAAGCCACCCGAGGTATTGATGCTTACGGAAGGATGAACTTGATCAGCTGCCAGATTGCCAGCGGGAGCATACTCTCCTCCTTGACGCACATAACTTGCCTGTCCGAAAGCAATGCCGGGCACAACCAAGCACAACGTTCCAAGTGTTCTACAGACGCGCTGCAATAGTGGCATAAGATTTTCCTAGTTTTGTATCAAATGGGCTTACCAGTGTCCATGATTTCTTGGCATTATTTGTCTCAAGATGGACGCGACAGTGGCTTTCAGAAACGTTCCCGCACTTTAATCCTGGCAGCATCCTTTTTTGCATCATGGTTTAAACAGCTTTGCCGCTTATACGCGGTTCTGAATTTGCAACTGTAAAAAGCCTCTCCCCTTCGGAACATCATAATGGAGAGAGACTTGCAAGCTTTAGTCCTTGATTATTGTGTAATTGGCTTCTGCGGCGGAAACGAGTTCGCTGCGAAGGGCATTTCATCATCCGAGTGGTAGCGCGATCCATCAGGATTAATGATTGTCGGCGTTACAAAAATGACCAGGTTCTTTTTCGTCTTTTGGGATGATTCGCTACGGAAGAGCCGTCCCACAAATGGCATATCACCCAGAAGCGGAACTTGGTCCTTGATTTTGGTAACGCTGTCAGTGATGAGACCACCAAGAACAACTGTCTGAGAATCCCAAACAGTAACGCTGGTGGTTACTTGACGCATACGGAAGTGCGGCAGGGGCAAAGCACCAACAACACTTGTTCCACCCGCAATGGCGGACGCTTGGGGAACAAACGGGCCAGGCGGGTCATACTGAACGAATTCAGTAACGGTTGGGATAATCGTCATTTGCACGGAGAACTCGTCGGCCGAGACGTAAGGAATGACATCTAGCACGGGGCCGAATGGGAGCGTTTGTGTCGTGTATTGCGAAGTAGTGGCCGTATTTTGGATTACCGTCGAACCAACTCCGCTGGCAGCGTTTGCTCCATTGGCACCTTGTCCGAACTGCTGCCCGGTAACGATCGTTTGAATGTCGATCGCCTGGATTTGAGCTTGTCGTCCACTCTCTGTCGTAACGTCCGGGGCCGTGAGCAGATCAACTCCATCGCGCTGTTCCAACGCACGAATGGCGACACGGAACTGAGGATCCGTGAGCAACCCGGTTACGGTTGCGATAGTGGGAACAGTAGCAGTACCAGCGGTATTCCGAAGCCCTCCAGTAATCAACTGATCGCTGGTTGAAGGAGGAATTGTTGTAGGAAGCGATCCAAGCCCGGTTACTGGATCAATGGTAGCTGGGGATCCAGGAAAAACTCCAGATGGGTTCGCCGTACTAGGAGCTCCGGCAAAACTTGGAGCTGTTCCGCCTTGGGCTCCAAGTTTGCCTCCGCCCAATAGAAAGTTTCCGAGAAACCAGTCAAATCCCAAGGCCTTTGAATCATTTTGGGTAATTTCGATAAACTTGGCTTTAATGTTAATTTGTGGAGGTGCTACATTTAAGGTCTGAATCGCTTTTTCTATGATATCCAAATCCTGAGAGGAAGCATGAACCATCAGAATCCCTTTACGATCATTGAAGAAAAGGGATTTTCCAACATTGGCGGGATTCACAGGATTAAAGTCCACTCCTGCAGCGGTGAAAAAGTTTCTAACGGCTATTTGCACTTCCTCATAAGCGTTGGTTTTCGTGACGTTGCGAATGCCGTTTGCGCCCGTCTGGCCACCACCACCTTGTTGCCCGCCTGAAACAGCTCCCGCAGCCACATTTACGCGCGGCACAATGGTATCGACACTCCCTTGACCGCCTTGTCCGCCACCGCCGCCACCACCGCCACCGCTGCCGGAGCTGCCAGTGGTAATATTTCCGAAGGCAATACCACCCACGGATTCCAAACCTTGCCTAAAGGTATTAGGATCTACGCGATAAGTTCTGGTAAACAGTGGAACTGTTTCTGGCCCTTTCAGCGAAAATACCACAGCATAATCCTCAATTGAATATTTGATCGGTTTATCAGAGGTTTTAGTAATTGCATCAAGCACGTCGGCCAGACGAACGTCTGTTAATGCCGGTGCAATTTTTACCGTCACTCCGCCCACATCCACTGGCTCCGTTGGCAAGGCCGCTGCCGCGGTAGGCAATCCGGTAGTCTGATCAATTCCCCCAGGCGCTGCCAGCTGTGTTGCACCAGCAGGGGCTTCGCGGTTGATGAAGAAATTAATGCCTGTCCTATCAGGATCGCGGGTTTTGGCAATCTCACTCAAGTTGTTGATCACTTCCGCGAGCGGCAATCCATCATATTTAATTGAGTCAACACGGATACGATCGAGCTTGGACTGGATTGCCTGACGACCTTTACTAGTATAAACCGCAGTAGAACGTGCAAAACTGTTGGGCAACTGCAACTGTTGCTTTTGGAGCGACACGTCCCATTGCTTTTCAACCTGCAAAATTGCGTCTTTCGATTCCAGTTCGCTGCGGCGAACTGCTTGACCATTACGCTTCTCCTTGATGAGGTTCAAGTAATAGTAAGCCCCTACACTCTGCGGATCTTCCTTATAAGCCTGTTCAAGCTTCGCTTCTGCGGCATCCAACTTGCCGGCTTCGAAGAGCACTTTACCGTCCTGAACCAGTGTTGCCACCCTGATTTCATTTGTGTGAATACCGGGTAATTCGGCCAGGACCTCTGCACTTGGAACTTTTCCCGCCTGGAGAGCGATTAATCTTTTATTGTCCTGTGCCATTTGGAGTGCGACCTGATTGTGCGGATCAATGATAAGCACTCGCTTAATGCGTTCATCAGCGGTAACGTAGTCACCGTGGGCTTGTGCCTGGTGAGCCAGTTCCAATAGCACTGCACTCAAACCGATCACTACCTGGCGCGTCTCGGCTTGAATTTGTGCAGCTGGCCCAATGCGCTGCACCAAGGTGTAACAGTGTTCGTAAAGTCTGGCTGCCTGCACATAGTCTTTACGCTGCTGGGCCGACTGGGCCAGCACCAGATCTTGGCGAAGCGATCTGGTATCAGCGGCACGTCTGACTGCTTCCTCTGAAGCGGCGGTGCTTGCATCTGGAGAAACCGTCTGCGCTCTCACACTGATGGCTGCGACGAGAAGAAAAACCAAACCGAATAGTCTTAGGGCTGCTTTAATCATGGGTTTTTTTTGCGTTGGGTAAAAATTAACGCGGTTCTTTTACTGCATTGAAATTAAGAGTTGTTTTCTTGTCGTTCGATTTTGCCGACAATACAACGTTGCTCTGAGAAATGGCAACGATATTGTATTGACCACCAGCGAACGTCACAATGGCTCCGACCCGCTTCCTTTTCATCTGATTATTTTCGGGCCCATACTTAAGGTCCGCCTCGTAGCCTTCCACCCGTTTGTATGGTTTCCCTGGGGCAATATTCACGCTTTCTCCGGTGTCATTAAGCTCCAAAATAAACGCGGTCGGACTTTCCGCAGGTCCTTTCGCTTCCCGCAAGGTGAAATAGTCATTTTTCGGAGTTTCCTTGGAGGAAAGGGTTTGGTGCTTCTGCTGCTTGGCAGTGGTCGCTCCAGCCTGATTTTCCACACCGAACAGATACCCTTTGCCACTGACAGAATCGAAGGACAAGGTAAGATACAAAGGCCGGATTTCCATCACTTCCGCAGCTCCCGCAACCTCATTGCCGGTCTGTATCTTCACCAATCGATTGTCAGGCGTTTTTTGCCATAGCACCGGATTGAACAGATTATGTTTTCCGGACAAGATTAGTTGCACAGGCGTCTGCGCCTGCTGAAGGGCTGCTTCTTCGGCGCTCAGGTCCAAGGCAGGCAGTTCCTTCACTTTCGGGTTGATTAAAGCGTCACGAACGCTGTCCAGGTCTTTTCGCTTGCCCGAAATGATAAAGGGTAATAATGCTGCGGCAATGGTCAACCCCAACAACACCAACCCCAACAACAACTTTTCGTAATGTTTTTTGAGAAACTCCATGAGAACCTTATTTGGCAGCCGGCTTCATCTTGACAACTTCAACCACCATGGTGATTCTTAGCGGTCTTTCGTTAAGGGCCGTCGTCATACCACCTGCTCCTGTCCTAGCCGTTGGCTGGGCCGCCGGAACCGGTTGAGGAATATAGTTTGCCGCACCGCGTCTCCCAGGCCCAAGCACCGCATCAGCACCGCCGCCCCCGGGTGGAGGATAGAATGGTTGGACATAGGCTTGTGGCTGGAGTGGAACAGGCATGGCACCGGGCATTCCTTGAATATTTTCGACCTGCGGTGCAGGTTCTACATTGATGCTCTTGACGATAAAACCGTTAGGCGAATTAGCCAACCCACTCAGCACTTGAGCCAACTCCGGACTGAAGCTTTTAAAAGTAAACTCGTATGGTGTAACATCCGCAAGCGGCGTTGACACCGTCTTTTTCCCTGTTAAGTAGTCACCAGGGTTGTTGTCGTTGGTAGAAACCAACTCGCGTTTTACTGCATCAAGGGAATTGATCTTTGCGCTGAAAAAAATTTCCGAGAGTGCTTTGATTTCACCAAGGTGGACGGCCAGTTTTTCGAGGCTGCCTGCATCAAAGAGCATGAGCCTTCTTTGCGCTTCGAAGGTGAAATAATAATCCTTCGGAATTTGAACGCTGGCTTGTTCTGCGTCCCGGCGCAACTGTGCAACCGTATTGCGCAACTGTGCGGCAAATTCTGCATTTGAAATTTTCGGTGAATCTGGAATAGGCGGCACCCGTTGGAAAAGTGGCTGCGCTTTCGCCATGTAAGCACGCAGTTTTTGCTCGTGCTCCTTGGCAATCTTGACATTGTCAACCTTGCCGGAACCAGGGTGAGGGTTGAGTTTGTTCAGACGGTCCAGCTCGGTATATTGTTTCTGGATCTCTTCGGTGATTCCATTCGCATTTCCAATTTTTGCAAAGAGATAGAACACACCAGCACCCAGCAACCCTAAGGCCACCAAGCTGCCTATCACAAAGCCTATGTTTCGTTTGATCCAGGACATACTATAACTTCAGTGGTCGCTTGAGTTTTACATCCACGCCGAAGGTGAATGTTCCATTGGCATCGGTCGGATTGATCGTACCGGAAAGGTGGGTTTCATCCTTGTCAAACAGAGGGGACTCTTTTAAGGCCCGTTCTACTGCATAAGCTATGTCGGTATTCGCAGATGCCACACTACTGCTGCTGGTGACATCCACCGCGCGACAAAGGATGGTTATGGTTGAAATTTCATTTGTCGAGGAACTGGAACCCTTCGGGCCTCGGCGCGGAGCGGGTGTTGCTGGAGTACCCTCAGGGGTCGGAGAGGCCGGAGCCTGTTCAGCAGCAGGAGGAACTGTAGGATCCTGCCCGGGCAATCCCATCCGCCCTCTGGCACCGCGCCCGCCATAAACTGCCGGGTCAAACGGATTGACTGCAGGCGCACCTTCGTTAGTGGCTGCAAGTTCTTCAGCAGACATACGTGCACTTATCATTTTTTCGATCCAGACTCCCGTGGGAGTGTGCAAACTCGCCCCGGTTTCACCTTCCACCTGCGCCATGGTGCGGTGCATGTCCGTGAGAACCTCGCCCCAATAAAAGCGATCTCCGAGCAAGGTTGCGTATTGCAGCGCATCCTGCTGGGATTTTTGCATATCCTTGTAGGCCTTGTTAAAGGCTGATTCTTTTGCCAATAACGGTGCTATGTCCTGCTTCAACTTGTCCAGTTCGTCCGTATAGACATTTGCCAGACGATCGAAAATGAAGCCCGTTGCAAACACAACTGCGACCAAGCTGAAAACTGTGGCAATGAAGTAGGGTTTTTTTTGATTGAAATTAACCCAATTCAGGGTGCTTTCAGGCATCAGGTTCAGTTCAACCGGGCAATGCGCAAGATTACGCAATCCCAACCCAACAACCTCCCCCAAAGAATGCGCGACCCGAGCCAACTCCTCCAAATTAATCGCCGGATCGATCTGAACGTTTCGAAACGGATTAAAATACTCCACCGGCACATTAAGTTTTTCTGCGAAAAATTGTGCGGTATAAGGCATGATCGAAGCCCCACCGGATAGAAACAACCGTTGCGGCGGAGAGCCACCCTGCTGGCCGCGATAAAACTGCATGGTCTGATTTACCTGAATGTGCAACCGGGTCATGAACTGCCGGGCGATCTTGGAAATAGCGGCTTGATGTGGATTTTCAGGCTCCTCGTACGCACCTCCCAAGCTGACGAACCCCTCACTGATTTTCTTGGCCTCGGCTTCGGGAAAAGGCAACTTTGATTCGTTGGCAAAATCCTGGCTGATTGAATTGGCACCCAGATTGATGCTGCGGGAATAGACTTTTCCTTTTTCGAAAAACAACAGGTTGCTCGTCTTCGCGCCTATGTCCAACAGCATGGTGCAGTCTTCCAGGTCACCGTAATTATATCGGAAGGCATTACAAAGAGCCGCAGGGGATACATCCGCCAACTGGAGGCGCAGCCCGGCCTTTTCGGTTACTCGGAAGAGGCCTTCTACAATTTCGGATTTGATTGCAACCAGAAGCACTTCCAGTTCGCCACTGGCCGATGAGCCCAAAATCTGGTAATCCCAAACCACTTCCGAAAGCGGGAAAGGCACATTCTGTTGCGCCTCATATTGGATGATCTGGGTGACTTTGGAAGTATCGACCGGCGGAAGTTTTACAAATTTGGAAAAAACGTGAAAGCCGGGCGCACAGACATTGACATCCTTGGCCTTGATCCCCTTTTCCGCCAAAACCTCCTGCAGTGCCTTAAGCATGGCAGCTTCGCGCGTTTCCTCCTTCGAGCCCTCCAACCCGAGGGGCTTGAGGCCATATTGCTTTAAACGCAAGCCGCCGGCTTCGTTAATTTCAAACTCAGCCAACTTGAGGCTACCTGCCCCGAAGTCGACCGTCAGAAATGACTTTGAATTTAACATTCTATTTTTTCGTCCTCCAATTGACCGGCAAATTTTGCTCTTTGGCCGGTACAATTCAAAGGCAATTCGTGGTGGTTACCGAAATTACGTCTGGCGGTCAAACACAAAATATTTTTTTTGATACTTTCCGCCTCTATTTCAGTCGGCAAAATTATCCCGCACATCATAGTCTGCCTCGAAAGTGATCAATGGTTTTTATCAAACCCTCCTGTAAGGAAACCTTGGGCTCCCATTTCAACCTTGTCCTCGCACGCGTGATATCTGGCCGACGCTGCTTCGGATCATCCTGTGGTAAAGCCTTAAACACAATTTTACTTCTTGATCCAGTCGCCTGAATAATCTCTTTTGCAAATTCCAGCACGGTCATCTCGTGCGGGTTACCAATATTGACAGGTTCATCCACAGAACTGTTCATTAATCGGTAAATTCCCGCAATCAGGTCTGAGCAATAGCAGAAACTGCGCGTCTGATTCCCCTCGCCAAAAACCGTTAAAGGCTTGTTCTGCAACGCCTGGCTGATAAAGGCCGGCACCACACGACCATCATTCAAACGCATCCTGGGCCCATAGGTGTTAAAAATGCGCACGATCCGCACTTCAACGCCATGCTCACGATGATATGCCATCGTCAGTGCCTCTCCGAAGCGCTTGGCTTCGTCATAACAACTGCGTGGTCCGATCGTGTTGACATTCCCCCAATATTCCTCCCGCTGCGGATGGACCAGAGGATCACCATAGATTTCAGAGGTGGAGGCTATGAGGAATCGCGCTCCTTTGGCTTTGGCCAATCCCAAAGCTTTGTGTGTTCCCAAGGAACCCACTTTCAAAGTCTTAATCGGAATTTCAAGATAATCAATCGGGCTGGCAGGCGAAGCAAAATGCCAGACATACTGAACAGGTTCGTCCAGATAAATATATTCCGTTACGTCCTGGTTTATAAATTTGAACTGACTGTTACCCGCGAGATGGGCAATGTTTTTCACCGCACCCGTCACCAGATTGTCAATCGCAATTACCCTGTGGCCGCGCTCAAGCAGAAGATCGGTGAGATGTGAACCCAAAAAGCCTGCCCCCCCGGTGACCACGGAAGTGGGTTGTTTTGTTTTCACAAACGTTCGCTTTGCAGGCATAAGACTGCGTAATGAATCAGACCAGAGGCTCTCTGGCAAGACCTCCTTGCATCAAAGATGAATTATTATCTGGCGCCGCTGCCAATTAGCACCACTGGGACGGTTCGCCACATGATTTTCAAATCCAGCCACAGGGACCAATTATCAATATATTCAAGATCGAGCCTCACCCAATCGCGAAAATCAGACAAGTCATTCCGTCCGCTTATCTGCCAAAGGCATGTTAGACCGGGTTTCACACTGAGCCGCCTGCGATGAGCCAGATCATCGAAGCGCTTTACTTCGTCGACCGGCAATGGCCGTGGCCCCACGAGGCTCATTTCCCCCCGTAACACGTTAAAAAACTGCGGAACCTCATCAATGCTATACTTGCGCAGAATACGACCGATGGGTGTAATGCGCGGATCGTTTTTCATTTTAAACACCGGCCCGGACATCTCATTCATGGCCGCCAGTTCATGCTTGCGCTGCTCCGCATTTGTTTCCATGGTGCGAAACTTAAAGATAGTGAAAGGCTGGCCGTTCACGCCACAACGTTTCTGCCTGAATAACACCGGCCCAGGTGAGTTCAGCTTGATGAGCATGGCCACCAGAGCAAAAGCCCAGGAAAACGAGACTACAACCACCAAGGCCACCATAAAATCAAGCACTTGCTTAAGAACGCTCTGCCAGGATGCTTGCGGCGTCGAACTGAACACCAGCACAGGCCGGCCGTGAAAGTCATCAAAACTTGGACGGGAAATCTGCGTTTTGAAGAAGTCAGCCACCAGCCAGACTTCCACGCCTTCAAGTTCGCAGGTGCGGATTGCGGCCTCCACCTGTTGGAAGTAATTGTGTTTGGCGTTGAGAATCACCCCGTTCACGGAGTGTTCATGCAGCATATTGGTCATCGCCTCTATTGAAGTATGATTGAGGTCCACCTCTGCCAGCACCACCAAGCCTGCTTCCGGGCGGGCTTTTAACTCCTTGCGCATTTCGGCGGTTTCCTCTTCCGTACCCACCAGAATGAACCGCCGTTCGATCTGGGACTGCGCAAACTTGCTCTTCAAACCCAGGCGAACCACCTCTTCCTTTAAAAATATCAAGAAAAAGCTATTGATGCCGAATAAGACCGCAACTGAACGCGCGAGTTCGAGGCGCAGAAAGAACAACGCCATGATCAAACCAATCGTGGTGAACAAGCAGCCCTTGAACAACAGCCAAATGGTACTCCGCCGGGGACAAAGCAACGGTCGATCGTAAAATCCCTGGGCTTCCAACACCAATGGACCGGTTGGAATCAACAACAGATACAGCCAGTAATACGCGTCAAAGGGACTGACAGGATTGAGGCGCAGGGTGGTGATCACATCCGGATTCGCCCGCAACACCCACGCAAACCAGAAGCTGGCAGCAAACAACAAAGCATCCAACAACTGTTGGATTTGCATCTTTATCTGGCGATGACGACGTAACATGGCACGGCTTAGCTAACCAAAATTCATTCGGTTTCTGATCCACATCCGTTGGATGTAAATAACAAGGTCGGCCTTTCTGATAATCAAACTGACTTCTGAACCGCTCATCTAGAAGCCGTCTGTGGTAATTCGGCAGTTGCAGCATGAGGACCAGCTGCCAGCTGAAATTGAGGCGTGGAAGCCGCAATAAATTTCTTCATCCGCTCAAAAGTTGCCTCCTCTTCACCGGGATCGCACACAGCAAAGCAAGTTACATAAGCCCAGCGCTCCAAAACGCCCGTCCTTAGCAAATTCATGCTCATGTGCCACATGCGCGTCCGGTGCTGTGCGGTCAGGTCGTTGTCCGCCACAAACCAGTAAACATAAACTCCTTGCTTGGTAAACGAGCGCCCTTTTTCTGAAAAGGTTCGCGACGCGATCAGTTTCATGACTGGCAAATCATAAGCATAAGGGCGGGTCATGCGGATCGTGGTTTCCGTCGACTTCCCGCCATCAATGTCCCAACCCTGACCCCTCAGGCAAAACTGCGGCTTATGAATACTCGTGCGATCTGTGCCCATCAGGACCACGTTCAGTATCGTATGAAAACCATCTTGTGACACGTAATGCCGTTGCACAAAACTCGTGTCCTGCGGCATATAATCCAACAACCCCTGATCCGTTGGCACAGCCTCGGAGGTATAATCCAACACCAACTCGGGAAGCTGAATATTCAGACGATGACTTCCAGCAATGGGAGTTGTTTTCACGCCAGGCGCACCCAACTTCTGTGCAGTCTTATACCACGACAGTACTCCCGCAGTGGCTGCCATCAAACCCATGGCCGTTATTAGTATGAACCATTTTTGCTTGTTCATACCGGCTTGGTCTCCAATGGCAGAGGTGATTCCGCCCGGGGCTTGTTCAACCAGAACGCCAAAGCATACACTCCCAAAATCGCAGGAATATACGGCAGGATGCTGAGTATGAAGCTGTCATGAACGCGATTGCCCCAATCCTGCCCGAACATATCAGCCACCACCACCACGCCCATTAACCGAATCACATTGCCGATGACCGCCAGCGGAAAAGCCGCGACAATCATGATCATTCGCTTGGAATTCCCTGACAAAAATACAAAAGCAACGATTGTCGTTATGACAATGATCGACGTCAGACTTCGAATGCCGCTGCATGCTGCAGCAACCTCAAACTGATAGGTCCTGGCTCCGTCATAGAGCTGCGTTCCCTCCCGAATCACATCAATGCCAAGCAATGGTGCAATCATCGCCACAATCTTTGTCACAAAAACACGCAATGGAAAACTGATGGGCTCAGCCAACGATCCCAGCGGCACGCTGAAGATAAATAGAAAATAGGGAAAGAAGCTCCGCCACATCCAACCGAATCCCCAAACCAAACCCGTCAATCCGTAAATCCCGGTAAAAAGAGCGACGATGGAAAGGCGCGGTTGCTGCACCAAATACCCGATCACATGCAGCGCAAGCGAAAGAAACAAAACCACCAGCCCAGGCCACCAAGGCTCCAATTTCAAAGCCAGCAACTCCTTTCGCTTCCACCAAAAAAGCGCCAGCACTGCAAATGGAACCAAATTCCCTATCCCATCATCAGTCACCGTATTCTTGATGTTGTAGGCGGCATACATCCATTTCAGCAGAGAACTCGTATCGACATACCCAAAAGTGCCATTACCGAGGAATTGGAACAGCATCAACCACCCTCCCAGAAGCCCAAAGAATAATCCCTTGTTCGGAAGCAATTGCCAGCAACGGAGGAATTCCGCTTTGAACTCTGCCACTATACCTGGACTGTTTGGCTGGCTTTCCATGATCTTATTTCTGCTTCAATTAGACCATTGAACCAGAGAACTGCTCAAATTAATTCGCTTCATAACTGACGAGCTTCCACTTCTTTACGCACGCGTAAAGATCGATGCGAAAACCGCACGACCAACACTCATTTCTTTGTCATTTCATCGTAAATCCAACGATACGTCTTCTCCATGCCATCACGCAACTTGGTGCTCGGCTCCCATCCCAGATATTGATGAATGAGGGTATTATCACTATTCCGCCCCTTCACCCCTTTCGGTGCCGATAGATTATAGTTGCGCTTGAGCTTGATCCCGGCGATTTGCTCAACGAGATCCACCAACCCGTTAATCGTCACCAATTCGCTGCTACCCAGGTTGATCGGCTCCAAAATCTCACTCGCCAAAATATCCTGCGTTCCCTTCACGCAATCATCGATATACATGAAACTCCGGGTCTGCTTGCCATCACCCCAAATCTCTATCTCATGCTTGCCGCTCAGCTTCGCGGAAATCACTTTCCGGCAAACCGCTGCCGGCGCCTTCTCACGACCGCCCTCATAGGTCCCGTAAGGTCCGTAAACGTTGTGATAACGCGCCACCCGCGCTTGCAACCCGAAATCTTCCCGGAAATGCCGGCACATCCGTTCACTAAAAAGCTTCTCCCAACCGTAACCATCCTCCGGCATAGCAGGATAGGCGTCACTTTCTTTCAACGCGGTCACTTCCGCCATGGTCTGCTTGTCCGCCGCATAAACACAGGCCGAAGACGCGTAAAAATATCGTTGCACTCCGTTGTCCCTCGCCGCCATGCACAAATGCGTATTGATCAACACCGACAACATGCACAACGCGCGATTGTTCTCGATGAACCCCATTCCGCCCATGTCCGCCGCCAGATTATAAACCGTGTGCGCTCCCTTCAACGCCTGTTCGCACGCGCCCTTCTCCTGCAAATCCAACTGCAAATTCTCCACCTTCGGCGAAATTTGATACCATTCCTTCGTCGGCTTGATATCCACCGAACGAATATCGCGATGGCCTTGACGCAGCAAATCGGCGATCAAATGACCACCGATAAATCCGCCGCCACCGCACACAATAATTTTTCCTGAACTCATAAATTTTTTGCAGTCGAGTTGACTAAATTAAATAGTAGAACCATTAATTCAAGCTCATATTTCCTTAATGGCATTGTGTAACTTAGGAAACCAACCAGCCGTTTCGTTCATTCTTTGACTCCTCATTTCAATTCGGCCTCACTCTCTTTCAGTTCCGCTCCAAAGTGTTCCGTTAACCCAACCAGCCTGCCTTTGATGGCTAAGTTTCCGAGTTCCGACTTCCTACCTGCTCAGAGTCCACTTTTTTTAACCCGAGTTAAGGCGAGATAACCCGAGTTAGCCCAAGTTAGCGCTAGTTAACCCGAGATATAACCGGCACGTCATCAAGCCAATTCCCGCCAAAGTTCTCATTTCGACTGCCACAAATAAATACTTCATCCAACGAGTCAGTCTCATTTTCCGAACGGTACCCTCAAAATCACAAATAGGCAGTCCGATGCTCATGTATTTTCATATCACTACACAATTATACTAACTATGTCAATCTTACTTTTATACATAAGCAAACTGCATCTGGCCTATTTTTCAGTGCCCTTTCCGCCTCCAAGCAATTCAACTCTCAGCTCCGACTGTGGAAAACTTTCCTTGAAACTGTAAACCTGTGTCCAGGTGGAACTCGAAAGTCTGAGGACTCGCGGAGCATAATACTCCTTCGGGCCCTCGCGCGAGTCCATGCTAAAAAGGTATCCTGTTTCGAGCTGGTTACTGGAATTGGAAACCGCGATGGTAACCAGGAACTTGCCATTGGACACCCCGCCCCGCCCTAACTGCACGATGCCGACCTTCACCTCGTTACCGTAGTCGCCATCAATCGTATCGGTTGCGGCCACATTTGTGACCGTGTCTGAGATCTTCACAATCCGAACTGCCCGAATAGCCAGGTCCTTTTCAAATTCGAGTAATTGCACCGCCCCTGCTTTCCCAACCAGCGCGGATCTCTTTGCACTCCCACCCTGACCGGGCTGCATCGTCGAGAGTTTAGTGTCAGTCGAACGGGTGCATCCCATGAATGAAACCATGCCCAACGTGAAAACATACAAGAAGCTTCGCATGGAATTCGACATGGCTTGATTATTTACCATACCGAATGCCAAAAGAAAATCTTCGAATGGCAGGAAGGATTTTGGTTTGGGGCCCGGCCGACAACGCTGCTTCACTGTAATGGACTCTTCGCCTTTGGAATCGCCGAAGACTCAATCTTCCGCCCCCATTTATCCATCTCACAGCCACAGGATCGGCATGTCCAACCTCCCCAACATCCTTGCTGAAAGGACTGCGGAATGCGAAATCTTGGCATCCGCTGCCCACAGTCATGGCAATCAACAACCTGACGATTGATACCCCATTTCCCTTTACGAGCACTGGCACGCGCAATGAAAAACCAGTACCAGCAGCACCAACTAAAAATGCTGATCAAAAAAGCAATGGAAACTACAACTGGGATCAACTCGAGCACGCGTTGCTAATATACGAACCATCCATCGTATATCAAAACAAAAAGCCCAAATTGAAGAACCTGCCTGCCTGCGGAGCATCGCACTAAAACCGTAAATTAAACACCAACCACATTCATCGACTGAGCCATCACTTGCAGCACGTTCAAGCGATGCAGCGCGTGGAGGTGCCAACGCGCGCACCGTTTCATTGGCAACTGTTCAGCGTGTTTACGGCTAGGTTCTGGTGGCCAAACCCTTGTTTTTCCCTAGTCTCCCTGTTGAAATTGCGTCATCCTAACCACCAATGAGGCCCAACCGCCGCACTCTGTTCATAGCCCTGTTGCTGCTCCTCATCAGCATCATTATTTGGCATCTCCTTCGTCGAAGCCCTCACGAACCAGTCTACCAAGGCAAATCGCTCACCCAATGGCTTCAAATGGGTCCTTCCACTCTGCGCGACGATGCCTTTCGCAACATGGGCACAAATGCTCTTCCATTCCTGATCCACGACCTCCACTCGCGTGAAATCAAATGGAAGGACAAGTGCTATTTTTTTCTTCAACGCTATTCTGTTTTTCGGACATACCTTCGCACGGGCTATCAGCGTCATTACCAGGCGTTCGAGGCACTTCAGGCTCTCGGCTCCGTGGGAAAGCCTGCCATTCCAGCCATCGCCGATTGTCTCGATAATCCCACTACCGCGCTTCAGGCCGTCAATGTCCTGGCATATGATCCCAGGGGCTACACACCCCTACTCGCTCCGGAAGCCACACCCGCTTTACTCAAGGCGCTAACCAACAATAATTCCAGCGTGCGCACCATCGCTGCGAATGCTCTTGAGCTCTCCCAGACTCAACCCGGCGTCATTGTCCCTGCTCTCATCCGCGCACTGAAAGACCCGGCACCCGAAGTTCGCCGTATGGCTGCCGCATCTTTCGGAGGCATCTATAAGAAGCAGTCCGACATCATCGTCCCTGCCCTGATTGAAACCTTGGACGATAAACATCCAGATGTTCGCAAAAGTGCCGTCTGGATGCTCGGCCGATACGGCCCTGCCTCCAAGGCAGCCATTCCCAAACTCACCAACCTTCTGAAGGACGCCCCGTCAGACCTCGAAAAAGAAATCCAAACCGCCCTCCAGCGCATTGATCCCGCAAGGACCAATCAAGCCGCAACGAAATGAAAAGCCCGAAAGCCATTACAATCACGACTCAAGTCGAGGTGAAATAAAAAGTAAAAATCCTTTAGAATTGCGATTCTCCGCCTCTCTTCTATCTTATCCTCCGTGTTCTGCGGGTAAGGTTCCGAACTCCATTCCTTTGCGCCGTTTGTGTTTTTTTGGCTATTCAATTTCTGCAGTATTACCCTCCACGTGCTTTCTCAACTCCGGAAAGAACATCCCAAAATCCTCTTTGAACCCGTCGTAATGCATCTCCAAATCCGCCACCGCCGCACCCAAATCCACCGGTCGCCGCAATCGACTACCCACGCCCTCCAACGCTTGCCTGATTCCCTCAATCTCCCGATATCGCCCCAGCCAATTCTCCCTCCGCATCTGCTCCAATCTCATCCGCGCCATCAACGGCACCTCGCGCGGCAACTCATCAATCCCCGCATACACCTCCGACGTGAATTGCTCCAGCGACACCGTCGCATGCCGATGCCACTCCTTCGCCAGCAAATGATCGTAGAACACATCCACCAAAATGCTCGCATACCTCCGGAACGAACCATTCACCCGCTGCTTGCTCTGCCGGATAATCGGATGCCGATCCGTGAAAGCATCAATCCTTCGATGACACGCCACCCCGCGCAAAATCCCCACCGGCATTAACTCCAACTCTGGCCTTCGCAGAATGTCCGCCAGGATATTCCCCATGCGAAACTCCGCCGAAGGTTCGGACAAGAGCGAGTGTGCCAGCCAGTTCATTTAGCCGCCAACATCCTCCATCCCACGCCCAAATCAAATCCAAAAATTCAATCCCGCGCGCCAGCAATCAATAACTCGGTGGAGTGAGGCTGGTGCCCGTCTGGAAAGACTCGAACTCTAACCTCGTCGTAGCTCCAATCACATCCGTCGAGCCCATCCGCGTACGCGGCCCACAACCCGCCCCATTCACTCCCCAATTCAAAAATCGCAATTCAAAATTTCCTTCCCTTTACTCCTTCTACAACTTCGCCACAAACCCAGTCTTAACTCCCGCCTCGAAACCCGCCTGCTCATAGAATCGCAACGTCGCGTCATCCTTGCGTCCCGTCAGCAGCATCACCTTGTAACAATTCTCCCGCCGCGCCACCTCAATCGCGTCTCTCAGAATTCGCGTCCCAATTCCTCGCTTCCGAAACTCCGGATCAGTCACCACATTTTCGATCAAACCGTACGGTCGACCTCCTCGTGTCAAATTGGGAATAATCGCCAATGCGCATGTCGAAACCATCCGTTCCTCCACCACAGCCACCAAATAATGCACTTGGGGATCGGCAACGATGCGCTGCCACAACGCCTCCACTTCAACCGTAACCGCCAGCTCGGGATCAGTTGGATGCAAATGACGATAAAGACTCAACAAGCTCGCAAGCTCATCCTCCCGAATCTTCCGAATGACAGGTTCACTCAGCATGGCGTAATCAACGCCCACTCTTGCCCATTCAAGTCCGGCTTGTCAAGCCAGCCGCCAACGCCATCACCTCAGCACCTTGTCGATGACTTGGTGAAAGATTTGATTGATGGCATTCCTTTTCTACCCCAGCTTTGAGCGCCATGCACACTTCCAAATCCGTTGTCATATTCGACATTGACGGCACGCTCACAGAGACGATGCACATCGATGGACACTGTTTCGCGCAGGCACTGGCCGAGGTATTTGCATTCACAGAAGTTGATACGGATTGGTCACACTATCAGCATGCCACCGATGCAGGCATCCTTCAGGAATTATTCGCTCTGCGCAAAGAGCGGCTACCTACGCTGGAGGAGACTTTGGGGTTTCAGCAAACGTTTGTGCGGTTGCTCACAGACGCGTGCCAACAATCCCCTTTCCAAGCCATTGCAGGGGCCTCTGACTTGCTGCTCCACCTGTCCGCCACTCCAAACCTCCGCATCGCTCTGGCCACGGGTGCCTGGAGCTGTTCCGCACGGCTCAAAATGTCCAGCGCCGGCCTCTGCTTCGACCATTTCCCTGCCGCCTCAGCCGATGACGCCGTCGCCAGGGAGGACATTATGAAAACCGCCATCCTCCGAGCCTCGGCGGTGCCTCCGGCGATTGCGTTCGTGAATAAGATTTATATTGGTGATGGTGTCTGGGATGCCCGTGCCTGCCGCAAACTGAAAATTCCCTTTATCGGAATCGGGACCGGCCTTCACGCGGAACGACTGATTGCCGAAGGCGCCGTGCAAACCTTCCCCGATTTAACCGACCGAAATTCTTTCCTGCAAACGGTGCACAAACTTTCCCTGTAACCGCCTCCTCCAATTCAATATTATCCGCGAAACTCACCCGCCTCTGCGGCCTACGATCCACCCCATCCACCTCCCCAATCAAAAATCAAAATCGCAATTCAAAATTCCCTTCTACCCCACACTTTCAACATCTGCCCGCTCGCTCTGCCCCGCCCAAATCCTGTCCCTCACTTCCGCCACAATTTCAAACGACCTCAACCGTGCCGCATGATCATACATCTGCGCCGTCACCATCACCTCATCCGCCTCAGTCATGTCGATGAATTGCTCCAACCCGTGCCGCACCGTCTCCGGCGAACCCACCACCGAATACTTCAATGCATGGTCCGCCCCAGCCCTTTCATGCTCCGCCCACCTCTCTTCTATGCTCTCCACCGGTGGCGGCAACTGTCCAGGGACGCCGCGACGCAAATTAATAAACGCCTGTTGCAATGACGTAAACGCCCGTTCCGCTTCCCGGTCCGTATCCGCCGCAAACACATTCACCCCCACCATCGCGTGAGGCTTGTCCAAATACTCCGACGGCTCAAAACGACTGCGATAAATCTCCAGCGCCTCCATCAAATGATCCGGCGCAAAATGTGATGCGAACGCAAATGGCAGACCGAGCATCGCCGCCAATTGCGCGCTGAAAAGACTCGAACCCAAGAGCCACACCTTCACCTCCAAACCTGCCCCGGGAACCGCCCGCAGAGTCTGTCCCGGTTGCACCGGCTTGAAATACGATAACAACTCCACTACATCCTGCGGGAAGGAATCCGCGCTATCCATGCGATCCCGCCGTAACGCGCGCGCTGTCCGCTGGTCCGTTCCCGGCGCGCGCCCCAATCCCAGATCAATGCGTCCCGGATAAAGTGAGGCCAGCGTCCCGAACTGCTCCGCAATGACCAGCGGCGCGTGATTGGGCAACATCACCCCTCCCGCACCCACGCGTATCGACTTGGTTCCTTGCGCCACATATCCAATCACCACTGACGTCGCCGCGCTGGCAATCCCCGTCATGTTGTGATGCTCCGCCAGCCAGTAACGATAATACCCCCACTTCTCCGCGTGCTGCGCCAAATCGAGCGTGTTCCGAAAAGACTGCGCCGCCGTGCCACCAACCACAATGGGTGCGAGATCGAGAATCGAAAAAGGAATCTTGCCGGAGGTTTTCATAAATTAATCCGTCAGTGCCTGAATTGCAAAGCAACTCTGCCAACTGAACATTCATCAACAGATTAAAATCTGCAACAAGCCTTCGCTCAGTTGCGGAGGTTAGTGAACTTTTTTTCGTGACGATGCCATCAACGCATCCTTACCATTGTTTACATAGGGATAATTATGAGAGCACTAACCTCCTTTCAAGAACTTTACTGCGTTTCCAACAAGACCGCACCTGTCACAACGGAAGAACTTCGATCTGCCGAAGCCTCAATAGGAACAGCATTCCCTGCTGGTTACGCCGAGCTCATGCTGACATTTGGTGAAGGTGATATAGACGGTTACATCCGACCATACCGTCCGCAAAGAATTGTCGAGGAACTCAAGATGACCCGCGAAGCACTTGCATATGATTTTTGGGAGGAAGGAACTATTCGACTCACTCCCGAACAAAAAGCTCGGCTGGTCCCTTTTGCGGATACCATCGATAGCGATCTGCTTGCCTTCCTCCCTGAAAAACCTTCCGAGATCTACGCCTTCCCTCGTCATAAAACCGAGCTTTTCAAATTAGGCCCATCGTTCCTTGATGTCGTAAATTGGGTGAGCAGTTCGGGCATTATCGTACAACCGTTCGAATGCACTTTCTTTCAACCGTGGAATGATTACGCATCACTCCGCCTCGATCATCCTTCCGCTTATTTTGAGATCGAGGAGATGAAATCCATCTTTGAGAACTTGGGCCGGCCTGACCTCCTCACTGTCAAGGAACAGAGCATTGACTTTTTTTTACGAAATTACGGAGCGCGTCTCAGCTACCTCCTTCACAACGATTACCTGCAGTTTATCGTGAACTTTGACTCGGAAACGGCAGATGACTTCCTGTCCCTTCTTAAAACCGTGTTGCGCGATACAGGGTTTCAGGTCACCGAGTCAAATCGGGTGAAGGTTCCTGAAAATTTCCTCTAACCCCCATGTCTGAGGTTCGCCTTGAGATGCTTGGAACGATTTCTCCCACTACTCCTCAGACAACTTGACTTGCAAAACATGCCTATTGTTTCCTGACCAATCTGTCGCTTACTACTTCGCCTGTCCCACCAACACCTTCTGTCCCAGCTCCAGCTCCGACTTGATGTGTTGGATGACCCCGGTCTGCGTTTTCTCCAACGCCGCCAATTGCTCTGCGCTTAAGAATGCGGACGATTGTTCCCGTAGCTTCCGCGCCGTATCCTCCAATCCCTGGTAAACCTGATCCAAGGATTCTTTGGAACGAAACACGTCGATATTATCAATCGTCGGCAGTTCAGGCATGTCGTGCATCACCTTCAAAAACTGTGCCCTCTGTGTCTCGTTCAGTGGATTGTCACTGGATTCGCTGTTGAGTGATTCCAATGATTTCCTGGCAATGGCATCTTTCTTCAATTCTCCAAACTGCGCATAATTCGCATCCCCCAGCAGGGCTCTCAGTTCACTCTCCATTTGCTGTTTCCCCTGCTCTCGTTTGGCTAGCGCCTGGTCCACATCCATTTCTCCCCGGATCACCGCCGCCGCACTCGCGCGGTCCTTGAGGGACTTATCGATATAAAGATTATAGAGCTTGTCCATGTCCGCCTCACCCAGATTCATTTTCTTTGCGAAGCCGCCAATCTGCCCCTTCAAAAGAGCCTTGGTTTGCACCCGTAACAACTCGTTCATGGAAGGATCAACCAGCAACTTTGCCATTTCCATTGGCGATGTTTCCTTTCCCGCCGCCGCCACCGAAGCACTCTTTGCCGCCGCTACTGCCGCCTTCTCCTTGCCGATGGCCTTCGCCTTCGCCGTGGTTGCCGTGCGCAAGTCCTCGGCCATCACCAGTCTCTCCTGGTGTAATTTCTCCAGCTCTGCCTTTTGCTTCTCCAACTTATTATCGCGCTCGTGCAATTCCTGCTGGACGGCCGCGAGATCCCGCCTCTGGGCGATGATTTCATGCCATTGAAAAGCCACCAACCCGGCCACGATTACGCCCCCTGCAATTTTAACCTTTGTCCATGCCATAAGTTTTAAAGTTCCTTTCGCTATCGCCATCGTTGATACCGATACCGCTGTCCCCTGGGTCACTGCCAGCGCCGTGGCTCCCGCCAACCCCGCCGGAGCCGCCTCCACCGCATGTGCGGCAATGATTCCGCACAATGCCGCGCTGGAGAGCACAATCCCCTGCTTCTTAAAAACACCACGCAACTTTTCCACCGCCCGATTCACCCGCATCTTGGCCGCATCCTCACTCGCCCCCAAAGCTTCCCCCACCTCCTTCAGGTTTTTGCCTTCCACATACCGCAACACAATGGCGTTTCGATCCTTCTCGCCCAATTCGGCGATGGCCGCATCCAGGCAGGGTGCAATTCGCTCCCATGGCACATCCCCGCCTTCAGACAATGTGGATCGCATATACGCCTCCTGCTCCTTTCTTAACCGTCGGATTTCTTTCCGCACATAATTTGCCGCGGTCAGCCGCGCGGTATGAAATAACCAGCCGGATAACACCGTTCTGCCACCCAGGCTCGCTGCTTTCTTTGCCAAAACTATAAATACCGCCTGGCTGATTTCCTCCGCCTGGCTCGGATTGCGCACATGCCGCAACGCCACGGAATACACCATGTTGATGTAACGCGACACCAGTGTTGCAAAAGCCTGGTCAGACCCGTGCAACGCGTATTCCCTCAAAAGTTCGATGTCGCCCATCGTTTGCTTCATTCAATTCGAGTGTGTTTCCATTTATATTTATCCGCTGAAACGCGAAGGTAACACTTTTTCTGTAATTTTTTGCGAAGCTGCGCCGAAGCAGGGCACAGTCATTCCTTGGAAGCACATTGAGAATTACACGGTATGAGCCGCAGCTCACTTGAAGAAACCCATAAAAACCCCCGCCAAAAACAATCAAACGACCATGTCGGCCGCCACACACTGTGTGATCGTGGAAACCCTGATCATGGTCGGCGGAAAAAACTACTACCTCCTCGAATCCACTAAACCGGCCTTGCCGCTGCAGGAATGGGCTCCCCGCGCGACGAATCTATTTGCTGCGAATGGCTCCTTGAAGCTTACCAACAAACCGTTCCATCCGGATTAACCGATTATTATTCGATCCGAACAATGTTTCCTATGTTTCTTTAAAGTTGTTAATCATGCGCGGCGATGAATCATTCGTAGGTGATGCTCACAATTTCCAACTGCTTTTCACCCGCTGGAAACCGGAAGTGAACCCGTTCCCCAATCCTTGCATTAATTAATGCCCTCGCTATCGGCGATAGCCAGCTCACCCAGTCCCGGTCAATATCAGTTTCATCCACGCCCACAATACGATACCGGGTTTCATTCCCCGATTCGTCACGCACTGTAACCGTTGCTCCAAACCGAACCTGTTCCCAGGGTTGCGGCGGTGGTGGCACAATCTCGGCGGTTGCCAGACTTTGTTCCAACTGCAGAATATGCTGGCCTACCAGCTGCATTTCGGTTTGCGCATTGCCTGAAAACTCGCCGGTCGCAGTTTGCGAACGTTTCTCTGCCTGCAACCGGTTCAATTCGGCTCGCAGCCTTTGAGCACCGTCTGGCGTCAGGTAGTTTTTGGCTCCAGGTGGCAATACCGAAACTGGCCTCGGTAACGTGGGAGCTTCTGGATTATCATCCGCTTCCTTGGTAAATGCCTTGCTCATAACTTACTTAATATATCAGCGGCTCAGGACTGTAACAAGCCGCCCTCAGTTCTTCTCTGGCAACGAGTTCCAAATGAGGATTGCCATCCGTGTAAAGACAAAGCCGTCGTAAATGGCAGATTTTCACGGTTTTTAAGGAGTAGAACGACTCAAGCGACTGCCAGATCCGGAGTTTGCTCAATGATGCCTTTGGAAATCGCATAACGGGTCAGGCCGGCAATATCGTGGATATTCAACTTATTCATCACTTGTTGCCGATGTTTCTCAATGGTTTTGATACTGATACCCAGTTCGGAAGCCATTTGTTTGTTGGGTTGCCCTTTGGCAATAAGCACCAACACTTCGGCCTCACGCGGAGTCAGCAAGGTGAGGCTGTTCCTGACACTTTTTCCATTCCGGAATCTTGCGTGCAACTGGTCACGCAACCGCTGGGAGATGGCTGCACTGTAGAAAGCATTGCCTTTATGTACTTCGCGAATCGCTGTAACGAGGTCATTGGCCGCAGTTTGCTTGATCACGTATCCTGCCGCTCCCGCTTCGGTCAACTTTTGAACCGAGTCCTCGTCGCCATATGACGAGAGCACCAACACTTTTGCACCCGGCAGCTTGCTGGTTATTTGCCGGGTCGCTTCCAGCCCGTTCAGCAGCGGCATGGCCACGTCCATAATAATGATATTAGGCAAATATCGGTTCGCCATCTGCACCGCCTGCCGACCCGTTTCCGCTTCCGCCACGATTTCAATGTCATGCTCAGCCAGAAGCAAAGCGCACAGCCCCTGACGGACTACTGTGTGGTCATCGGCAAGAAGGATTTTGATATTTGCCATGATAACCAATAGGCCCGTTTGTATCACTTTAACATTGGCTGTAACCCCCAAAACTCCGGGAAAAAGAGCGCAGTTTCCATGTCTTTCAGCTCAAGTTTCACCTGGAACTCCCCGCCAGCCTTTCTCTTCTTGATAATGCAAACCAGCCTCCTGCCGCACTGGCGGGAGCAATGAGCGGAAAAGCTTGCCAAAAGGATTACTCTCTCCAACCCAATGGCTTGCGGGGTCTGGCACCCACTCGTCGAGCCTGATTCCTGTGTTACAATTTAGTAAGTCAAAATCTCGAACTTCATATGAGTCGCAAAAAGTCTATCTCGCAAATTACCCGCAAGAACGTGGAAACCATCCTAAAAATGGAACAAGCCGCAGACGAGAGTCGGACCTTCGGCGAACGTGTTGCTGATGGCTTTGCGGCCTGCGTGGGCAGTTGGACCTTTATCATTATTCAAAGTGTCCTCCTGGCCATCTGGGTCTGTCTCAATCTGATCGCCTGGGTTAAACACTGGGATCCGTATCCCTTCATCCTGCTAAATCTCGCCCTCTCCTTCCAGGCTGCTTACGCCAGTCCCATCATCATGATGAGCCAAAACCGCCTGGGACGGCTCAGCGAGCGGCGCAACCGCCTTGATTTGCAAATCAACCTCCTTGCTGAACAGGAAAATACCGAGATGCTGCGCTTACTGCACAAAATATGCGAAAAGCTGGAAATCCCGCTCAAGGATCAACCCACTGCTGAGTGCCTTGAACAGGTTACCAGGCCGGAAAGTCTTCTCCGCCAAATTGAAAAGACGGAGAGTCAAAACGGGAAATCCAAAAAATAAAAACTTTACTGCCTCGGTTCCGGTCAGGTTTGTGCAACGATCCACATAACAGCGCATCTTCGAGATAAACTGGTAACTGACAACAATATCCTGATAGTCTGCACCTCGAACATTAACTAATCATGCGCATCGCCCTCTCACTCCTGCTGCTCATCACCTTAACCGGCTGCATTCATCCCAAAGTGGTTTCCTACGAGGCTGTTCAAGGAACAGCCCGCCGACATGCTGAGGACACCGTCTACTACTGTGGCACCAAGGAAGGCTATGATTACTTCTTTGTGGAATCCGGTGATGTTTTTAGCCTTAACCAGGGCAAATACTACCGGGTTCTAACGGAGGACTCTCCAGTAAAGGACCGCTTTTACTTCACCAAGGATCAAAGCCGCTGGGAAAGATCCATGGGCTTTCATGCCCCCACTGGTGGACGTCAAATTTTCGTGCCTGCTCGCTAAGCTTTGCCGCTTGCTCGATTATCATTAAGGTTGAGTTTCACCACAAAACTCCGTCACGGCTGCTCCGCACACAATCCCCATTCGTAGCGCCGTTTAACGCACGATCCCGGATGGTAAATCTGGTCCGCTGGCGCAAGGGGAACTTCATCCAGGAACCTGGCGCCCAGACGCTCGATAGTTTTCCTCGACGCCACATTGTCCGGATCGCAGGTTAGGATTACAGCCGGATAGATGGAACGTACAAAAGGGGCAATCGCACAGCATGCCTGAAATGCATAGTGTCTGCCTCGAAACCTTTCCTCCACCTGATATCCAATGTGACCGGCACAGAGACGAACATGTTCCGTATCTCCGATGCGAAAATTGATATGCCCCACGTCGGTAGTCCTTTTTATAAGAATACGAAAATGGTAAAACGGCACCAAACCCCGCACTTGATCTCCCGGAACCACCCCTAAAAACCGCAGCTTCACCTGGTCGAACAGTAAGTTCGCCGGCGGTCGTGGCATCGAATAAAAGGTCACAGGCATACTCCAGCAAATCCAATATAATCTAGTCTGTCACTCATTGTCTCCTTGAATAAGCCATCCCCAAGCTATCTCACCGCTGCGTCCTTCGCCAATTCTTAAAACTGTGGGGGTGGATCGAAAACTGCCTACAATTGTGCTTGCTTTGAGCCACCCACCCCATTACCCTCATTTCACAGCCAAATCAGACACACTGATGCAACAAAGGAGTTGTTTAATTATGAGTACCTTCACTTATAAAGCCGTGGACCAGCACGGCAAGGAAACCAAGGGCACCCTTCAGGTCGCCAACCAAAACGAAGCCATTCAAAGAATCAAGGAAATGGGCTTCTATCCAACCCGGGTAACTGAACTGAAGCCCTCATCAAGTCCCGCTGAGCGGGCACGAAGACATGCTCAACGTTTGGGCCTCACTTCCAAGTCTGTGAACCATCAGGTTCAGATCTCATCCACGCGCACATCAAGGCGGGAGTTCCTTGCAAAGTTCCAAATTCCTTTCCTTCGTGCCCGGGTAAAAACGAAACAGCTTTGCATTTTCACACGCCAGCTTTCCACTGCGCTCGATGCCGGCATGCCTCTGCTCCGCTGTTTGCGTCTGCTGGAGGAACAGGAAACGAATCCCTCCTTCAAAAATATCATCACCGGGGTTGGTTCATCCATCGAGGGCGGCTGCACATTCAGTGAAGCACTGGCTCAGCATCCGCGCGTCTTCAACCACCTTTACCTCAGCATGGTCAGGGCAGGCGAACTCAGTGGCTCGCTTGAAATCACGCTGAAGCGACTCTCGGATTTCACGGAAAAAACGGAGAAGATCAAAAGAAAAGTCATCGCCGCCCTGTTCTACCCCGCCGCTGTTATCAGCGTCGCCACCGGAGTCATGGGAATTATGCTTCTTTATGTCATTCCAAAATTCAAAGCGGTTTTCGAAGGCATGATGAATGGCAAACCACTCCCCGCGTTCACTCGACTGGTGCTCGGGATAAGCGACTCCATTCGCTCTCATTTTGTACTTACAGCCGCCATCGCCGCCGCAGTTTATGGGATTTTGCTTCTCAGCCTTCGCACCCGAGTAGGTCGCAACGTCTTCGATAGGTTTAAACTTAAAATGCCTATCCTGGGCACTCTCTTCAGCAAGGTTGCCATTGCGCGCTTCACCCGCACGCTCGGCACCCTCACCACCACTGGTGTCCCGATTTTGCAGTCGCTCGATATTGTCAAGGAAACCACTGGCAATGTTATTCTCCGTGACGCGGTCGAACATGTTCATGACAACGTCAAGAATGGCGAAAGCATCGCTGCCCCGCTCCGGCAGGCGAGCGTCTTTCCGGTCATGGTAGTGGGCATGATCGACGTGGGTGAACAAACGGGTGCCCTTCCGGAAATGCTGAATAAAATCGCTGACAACTACGACGAGGAAGTGGACAACTCGGTTTCGGCACTGATGTCCCTTATCGAACCGGTGATGATTGTTTTCCTTGCGGTTGTAGTCGGCTCGATCGTCATTGCCATGTTTCTTCCGATCATTTACCTCATTAATGACGGAGGCATCGGCAGCGGTCCCGGAGATGGCGGAGTATGACGTTCCTGGGCATATCAGCATCTTCTCGATTGACGCTGCCCATGAAGTAGCCTCAGCAAATAAACGAACCAACGCCATTGAAGGCAAACGCACTAAGTCTCAGCTTATGAGTCATCGACAGTGCTTTGTAACGTTCGGGTAACAAGCCGCTTTCATATTGACCCTTCTTAACCGGTAAGTTATAAAAACAGCATCAAATCCCTTATTTATATCGAGCTAATCACTTCAAAACTCAAATATTGTCTTCATCATATGAAGTTTAAAGCATTGCTGACTCTACTTGTCTCCTGCGTGTTACTTAACGCACGAGGTGATATTACGAATAACCTTGTAGCCTACTACAAACTCGACGAAACCACCGGACTTGCCGCCGCTGATTCCTCAGGCAACGGTAATAATGGCACGTTGGTAAATTTCCCCGCCGACAACTCAGAATGGACAGCCAACGGACGCATTAACGGCGCTCTGATTTGCAACACAACTACTCCTACCAATGAATATGTTTCCGTGGCAAACGCAGCCAACCTTAACTTTGACACCAGTCTCACCTTCACCGTGGCCGCCTGGGTCAAACTCAGTACCACCACGCAGATCGCTGGCGGAGGCATCATCGCCAAAGGCTCCGGCGGTGGCGGCGAGGAATATGACTTGGATATGAACGGTGGTAAATTCCGCATCGTTCTGCGTAGTGCCACCAACTCCATAACGTTAAGTTCCGCCCTTACTCCCGCCGCCAACACTTGGTACCATGTGGCGGTGGTTTTCAATATTTCAGGAACTAATCGCGTCACACAAATGTACATCAATGGGCAGCTAAATGCCACACTGGCACCCACCAGTGTACTCACCTCCCTCAAGCCGAACACACATGTAGTCAGTATTGGAGCACGGGAACAAAGCACCACCTCCGGCTATAATTTTCCGTTCAAAGGCACGATCGATGACGCGCGTATTTATGGTCGCGCCCTCTCCACGAATGATATCTATGAGCTATACGCCTCCAACGGCAAGGCCCCCATCATTACAACTCAACCGCGAAATGTCTCCTGCTACGTAGGCGATCTACCTGCTTTCTCCGTGGGAGTGGATCAGGCAAACAGCATTCTGCCTCTCGGCTACCAATGGCTCTTCAATGGCTCTCCCATCTCTGGTGCCACAACCGCGACTTTGTTGGTGACAAACGCTCAACTCGCCAGTGCCGGCAATTACAGCGTGCAGGTTAGCAACGTCGTTGGAATTATTACGAGTTCAAATGCAACTCTACAGGTCGCCAGCCTGCCTCCCGCGGATATTGTTGATAATCTCGTTGGCAATTGGAAGATGGACGATGGCAGTGGTTCCACCACCGCCTTGGATTCCACACCAAATGCCAGCACCGGTTCTCTGCTCAACTTTGCCGATTTCAACGCCTGCTGGACGAACGGACTGATCGGCGGAGGCCTGGCATTTAACGGCGATGCTTCGGGCTCCGATGTCATGCTCATACCCGGCTTCGCCATACCGGCTCCCGATGTGCTTGATTTCTCCACGAATTCGACATTTACGCTGGCCGCGTGGGTAAACGGTTCAACTCTCCAAACCAACAGTTCCGGCATCATCGCCAAGGGCAGCGGTAATGGAGGCGAGCAATACACGTTGGACGTGAATGGAGGCCATTACCGCTTTTACGTCCGCAACACCAATGGCACCTCCTTTAACCTGAATACAACCGTATCACCCAATAATACCTGGCAACACCTGGCTGCCGTTCTGAATGCAACCAACGGCATCATGAATCTTTATATCAACGGGCAATTGGCAGGGGTCGCAGTTGCTCCCTTCTCGTTGCTGGCCAATACACACGAAGTAAGCATCGGCAATCGTCAAAGCGGCAATGCAGGCTACAATCAACCCTTCACAGGAATCATCGATGACGTCCGCATTTACAATCGCGACTTAACGTCCTCGGATGTGCAGGCGCTCTATCTTACAGGTGGCGTTTATCCACCCTCATTCGTCAGCCAGCCCGCGAGTGCTTCACTCTATGCAGGCGATAATCTCAAGCTCTCCGGCACCGCCGGCGGCACGGCACCTTTCACCTACCAGTGGATGAAAAATGGCACCAAACTCATCAGCGCGACCAATACCAGCCTCATATTCCAACCGTTGCAACTGTCGGATGCAGGCGATTATACCTTGGTAGTTTCCAACGCTTATGGTGCCGCCACCAGCTCAGTGGCAAACATCCAGGTGCAGGCTTTCTATGTCACGAACGCTTTGGCTGGTTACTGGAAGTTTGATGATGGCACCGGTTCCTACATGGCTGCAGACTCATCGACCAATGGGAACAATGCTTCATTGGCTAACTTCCCTGACTTTACCTCCGAATGGGTGAATGGCCGAATCAATGGTGCCCTCCAGTTTAATTCCGGCTCCACTTCCGAGTATGCAACAATACCGGATTCCCCCAGCCTGAACTTCGACACCAATCTGACATTCACCCTGGCCGCCTGGGTAAGAGGATCGGCTGCCCAGGTTAGTGGCGCTGGCATCATTTCCAAAGGCTATGGTGGGCTTAACGAACAGTATACTCTGGACGTTCACACGGACCAACTCACCACTCCGGCCTACCGGTTCTATGTGAGAAGTGCAGCAGGAGCGTCCACTACCGTAACTACACAGGTCACCCCTAATGGACAATGGCAGCACCTGGTGGCCACCTATGATGGCAGATTCACCACCATGTGCATTTACGTCAACGGCCAGCTGGTCGCTTCCAACACTGCCGCTCCCGGCACTCTGCTCGTGGATAACAATCACGAGGTCTCGATTGGAAACCGCGAGTCATCGTCTTCCTCAGGTTACAACTTCCCATTTGCCGGAGCCATGGATGACGTTCGTATCTACAATCGCGCCCTGAGTGCAGCCGATGTGCAGACGCTCTATAATGCCTTCGGCGGCCTTGCCCCGGTCTTCTACACTCAACCTCTGAGCGCTCCGAAATATGTCGGTGATAACCTGGCGCTCTCTGCCTTCGTGGATGGAGATGCACCGCTGACTTATCAGTGGCAAAACAATGGTGTCAGCATTCCCGGTGCAACAAACTCAAGCCTGATGATAACCAATCTTCAGTTATCGGACGCGGGAAATTTTACTCTTGCAGTCACGAACGCTTCCGGTTTCGCCATCAGCTCAAATGCCGTGGTGCAGGTCACCACCTTCTCCCTGGCCAATACTCTCGCCTGGTGGAAGTTTGATGAAACCAGTGACATCACCGCGGCCGATTCGTCGGGCAATGGCAACACGGGAAATCTCATCAACTTCCCCGGCGACGACTCCGAATGGATTGCGGGCCGCGTGAACGGCGCCCTGAATTTCAACGCCGATGGCTCTGGCCTCACCTATGTGACAGTGCCTGACAGCGCGAGCTTGAACTTTACCAACTCCCTCGCCCTTTCTGTGGCTGCCTGGATCAAGGGTCCAGCCACCCAGGTCAATAATGCCGGCATTATTGCCAAGGGTTATGGCGGCACCGAGCAATACGCCATCGATGTCAACGGCGGATTCTACCGCTTCTATGTGCGCGGCGCAAATGGAGCCTCGGTCAATGCGCAAAGTTCCGTTGCCCTCAATGGTCGTTGGCAGTTGCTCGTTGCCACGTTTGATGCTTCCACCGGATTTCTCAAACTCTATGCCAATGGACAACTGGCAACCAGCATCACTGGTCCAAACTCACTCCTCTACAGCACTCATGATGTAAGCATCGGTTCCCGGGAATCGAGTGCCGTCTCCGGCTACAACTGGCCATTTACGGGTGAGATTGACGATGTGCGTCTCTACAACCATGCCCTCCAACCCTCCGAAGTACAGACCCTGTATTCGGCTGTAAGCACTCTCGCCCCGGTCTTCTATACTCAACCTCAAGACACCAATGGTTTGAGTGGCCAGAGTGTGAAGCTCTCGGCGCTGGTGGATGGTTCTGATCCTTTGGCCTACCAGTGGCTGAAGAGTGGTGCCAGCATACCAGGAGCTACCAATGTGACACTGACGCTGACAAATCTGCAACTCTCGGATGCTGGTAATTACAGCTTGCGGGTTACCAACTCGGTTGGCACTGCGACCAGTTCCATTGCGGTTCTTCAGGTGCAATCCTTCGCTCTCTCAGGAGTCACACACCTGAGCGATGGTAATGTCCAATTCAGCGGCACGGGTCCGGCCAATGCCTCCTACACCATCCTGGCAACGACCGATATCAGCCTGCCGCTGGCACAATGGACGGTTGTATCAACTGGCACTTTCGACGCTAACGGCCAGTTCACCTTTACCGACCTGAACGCACAGAATAATCCAACTCAGTTCTACCGCGTCTCAATGCCGTAGTAACCGGCTCAATACAACGACGCCTGGTGGAATCATCTGCCAGGCGTTTTTTATTTTGCATCGCCCATGAATTGCTTGCTCATGCTCATTGCGGCCTTGGTCATATTGAGCATGTTAGTCTGAAATTTTCCTAAAGCAGCCAGTTGCTCGGGCTTTAGAAAATCAGCAGACTGTTGGAAGATTCTCTGATTACTCTCCGATTGTTGTTTAAGGTAGGTGTCCATCGCGCCACCGGAAAGCGACAAGGAAGTATTGTCCAGTTTGGTTACCTGTTTGCCTTCGCGTTTCATGATGTCCAATAAACGCGCGCTCTGTTCATCACTGAGAGAATTCTCCGTCAGTTGTCCTTTATAGAGGTTTAAACTGGTTTGCGCCGGAACGCTCTCCTTATAATCTTCGTACTGCTTGAATCCATCCTCTCCCAGCAAACCTTTAATCTTCTCTTTCAATTGCTTCTGGTCCTCGTCTATTTCCTGCTTGGCCACTGTTCTATCAACATCTCCCTTCATCACGGCCGAAGTTCTCTCAATGCCCGTCAATGCATTATCACCCAGGATCTGGTAAAATTTGTCCGTCTCCTCCGGACTTAGATTTAATTGCTTCACCAATTGCCCATATTGGATTCTGAGTGCACTCAAGCTTTGCTGCTTCATGAATTCCTTCATTCCCGGATCACTCATCATTTTCGAGAGCATGCCGCCGAATGACCCGTTACTCCCTGAGGCGAGACTGGCTTTTGCCGCCGCAGTCGCCGCTGCCACGGCCGCCTTCTTGCCCCCGATCAACTTTGCCTTTTCAACCTGCGCAGCATGCATCTTCTCAGCCATCTCCGATCTCTCAGCTTGGAGGATGGCAAGGGTATCCTTCTGCGTCTTCAGCTCCTGCTCACGTTGATGCAACTGCTCCTGCACCGTGTGCAGTTCCTGTTTCTGAGTGTAATTCTCGTGCCATTGATACGCCATCATTGCCGTTACCGCGACTCCGGCGGCAATTTTCACTTTTGTCCATGCCATAAGTTTTAAAGTTCCTTTTACCAGACTCAACGTTGTTGTAGTTACCGCCGTTCCCGTGATGGCTCCGGTCGTGACTGATGCCACCAGGCCCGCAGGCGCGGCTTGAATTGAATGCGCTGCAATCGCGGCGCTTAACGCTGCCGCCGAAAGAGTAATATCTTTCCTGCTGAATAGACCGCGCAATTTATCCACCGCCCGACTCACCCGCTTTTTTGCCGCCTCCTCGGTTGTACCGAGGGCGGCCCCCACCTGCTTGAGATCCTTGCCTTCCACAAATCGCAGCACAAGGGCATTCCGATCCGTCTCACCCAGCTCTGCAATCGCATCGTCCAATAAAGGGGCGATCTGTTTCCAAGCTTCGGATTCCGTCTCGTGCAAATTGGATTGCATGTAAGCCTCCTGTTCCCGGCGGCTGCGCCGGATTTCAGTTCGCAAATAATTTGCCGCCGTCAGCCGCGCGGTTTTGAATAGCCAACCGGAAAGTATCGTTCCACTGGACAGGCTGGCCGCCTTCTTTGCCAGGATGATAAATACCGCCTGGGTAATCTCCTCGGCCTGGCTCTGGTTGCCGACATATCGCATCGCAGCAGAATAAACCAGATTGATATGCCGCGAAACCAGCGCAGAAAACGCCTCCTCAGACTTGCTGGACGCATACTGTCGCAATAGATCAATGTCATTCATCTCCGGCATCTACCTATAGATGTCCATAAAGAGGGAAAAGGGACAATTTATTTCGGGTGATGGTCCAGACTGAAAAATCCGCTGGCCCCAACGATTGACAGAAAGTTTACCTGATGATCTTGATCAAGGTAAAACACCCGAGTGCGAGAATCATTACAAGCGAAGAAACTCCGGCGATCCTCAAGCCAGTTCCGCTCTTCAACGGCAATGTTTGATTCCTCTGATCCACCAGCAGCAATCCCATGGTTATTCCTCCAAGGAATCCACCCAGATGTCCCGCATTATCAATAATCGAGTAACCAAGGATCCCTATCGTCGCAATAATGGCGATGTTGATAAAAATCGACTTCACGAATCCAGCTGGAAGGGCCGCTTTTCGTCGCAGACCCAGAACTGTCAAAAAACCAATCAACCCCATCAATCCTCCCGATGCCCCAACTGAAGGGGTATTGGGAATCAGAAACAGGCTGAAGATACTTCCGGTCAAGGCCGAGAATAGGAGCACCACGGCCAGATGATATCGCGTAGCCAAAACTTCCATGAGCCGTCCCAATCCGACCAGGGCCATGCCATTGAAGACAATGTGAGGAATGCCGCCATGTAGGAGTGGTCCTGTAAACAACCTCCACCATTCCCCACGCCAGACAGCGTGTTTATTCAAATCGGCAGCTCGAATGGCATTCTCGATTCCAACGACCATTTCGACAGCCATGATACAGATGAGGAGCGCCAAAATAATCCATGTATACAATATCTTTCTCGAATCGACCCAGGCCACGTATCGTTCCACATTCTCATTTTCCTCAGGCGGACTCCATTTGGAGTGTTTCAAGACTCGCAAGCCACGAATATTTTGGGCGACCGGCAGCACCCCCATGAAAACCAAAATGATGCCGAACCATATCTTATTGCCGCCAAATGCGAAAAGTATTCCAAAAACAATGCAACCGACCAAACCGATCAATAAGTTTCCTTTTAAAATCTTTTTGTTCCTCTCCTGGAACGCTGCGTACAGGAATTCAACATGCGTCAAAGGAACAACTCTCGCAGACTCCGGATGCCACACGAGTTGGATATATGGCAGGTCTGCGCTTGAACAACGGGCGATTAATTCCTCTCGTGTGCAGCCAATCAGTTTGCCTTTCAGCACATAACCATAGTCCTGACCGAAAGGCTTCTCAGGAAAAGCCCCTTCGATTGTCCAGGGAGTTGTTGGGTTGCCACTCACGTCATCCTCATCTGCTCACAAATCATGAATGAAGCAATAGTATCGCGAACCAGGCAACATTACAAATGCCAGCACGCGATATCGCAGCCAAATCGCCGTCGGTTCCGGTTTTGCGCCAAGTGCCGCCTTGGGCTCCAAAGCTGTCCATCCCCAAGCTCCCTCCACAAACAAGCTGATCTCCTCTTCTGTTACTCAAGGATTTTATAATGTCCAATCAAGGGAAGAGGTTTGTAAACTCCAGAAGCTGCATTCACAATTCCCATTACCATCAATACGACAAATCCGACGTTGACCGCCACCATCGCCAACATGCCAATGCACCCCACAAATGGAATGAGGAAGCTGATGCCCGCAGCGGCGATACCGATGATATGTGCGAGAAAAAGCACAATGCCCTGATTAGTGTGATACCGCGCAAATCTGGATTGCGGTGCAGCCAGCAATGGAACCAGGAAAAGCAGGCCGATGTATGCCAATACGGCAAAGATTTTATTGTGACTTATGTCCTCTGTCTCTGAAATTGCTGCGCCCGGCTGAATGGACGGTGGCGAGGTCAAGGGAGGGATGCCGCTGCCCAGCGGTGGCGGAGTTGTGCTCGCGGTCGCGCCTTCCATCAGTTCAGGAAAAAGATTGGCCGGAGCCCAATAATCTGTTCCTTCCTTCGAGACCGGCGTATCGCGCGATAGAACCCCGCTTTTCAACAAGGCTTTCAATTCTTCTTCGCCGACCGGGCCGAGCCTCTGACCATTTTGGGTGTATCTCCATGTATTCATATCATCATTGTGGCTGCACTTGAGATTCTCGATGCCCGTCGGACTTACACTGTTGTTGGCAAAGCTTATCTGCAAGCTAAATCCAGCTATGCGCTGACGTCACTTTCAACTCCATTATCCACCTGTTTTTTCGGCACGGCAACTCGTTGCGCAGAGTAAATTCCGGCGTGGCCGCTGAAAAAATATGCGATGAAACAAGCCGCGGCAAAATATACCGTGTAGTGCGCACCGAAAAGTTCAATACCCATGATCGTGCAAGCCAGCGGTGTATTCGTTGCTCCTGCGAATACGCCAATAAACCCCAAACCTGCAAATAAATCGACTGGAGCGTGCAGCAGTCCCGACAAGGCATTTCCCAAGGTTGCCCCAATAAAGAAAAGCGGCGTCACTTCGCCACCTTTAAACCCGCTGGATATGGTCACGATCGTAAACACTATTTTCCACCACCAACTCAGGACGTGTGCGCCATCTGGATGGAATGCCGACAGTATTGTGACCGCTTTTGGGTCGGGTGAAGTAATCCCCAGCCCCAAATAATCACGCGTACCCACAAGATAAACCAGCGCGATCACCATCACCCCGCCCAACACCGGTCGCAATGGTGCCAACGGAACAAGTTTTTTATATGCCTTCTGTAGAGAATGAGCGAGTTCCGAGAAAAGCAGGCTGCACAATCCAAAAGCAATTCCGGCAGTCACAGCTTTCAACAAAAGCAGGGCATCTACATGAAAAATCGCGCTGGCAGCTTCAGGCTCAATGAAACTGATTTGATAGATCGCGTGTTTGATTCCCCACGCCGAACAGGTGTAATCCCCCACCACACTTGCGATCAATGTTGGAACCAGTGCATCATACTGAATCCTTCCAACAGCCAGCACTTCCATCGCAAAAACCGCTCCCGTTAAAGGAGTGCCAAAGACCGATCCAAATCCCGCGGCCACCCCGGACATCAAAAGAATTCGCATGGTCTCGGACTTCACTCGAATCAAACGCCCGAAGCCACTAGCCAGGCTGCCTCCCATTTGTACCGCTGTCCCTTCGCGTCCGGCCGAGCCACCAAACAAGTGAGTAATAAGGGTCCCAATCAAAACCAACGGGGCCATGCGTCGCGGAACGCCTCCGCCCGGTTTATGGATCTCATCGATGATTAAATTACTCCCCTTCTCTGCTTCTCGACCCAACCAATGGTAAAGCAATCCCACCGCCACACCACCAACCGGTAATAAAAATAGCAACCATGCGTGTTGCTGGCGAATGTGAGTAACGTGATCCAGAGCCCAAAGGAAGAAAGCACTCGCTGAACCTGCCAGCACTCCCACAGGGATTGTGAGCAACGACCACCCCAACAGTTGCTTCAAACTTCCGGCATGAAACGAGAAATTAAAAAAGTGCTTCATTACCAGGAACGGGTGGAGGTGCAGGGATTAAACAGGCCGAAGGAGATGGTGATAGCGCTGTCGGGGGCTCGCTCTATTAAGCATTTAAATTTAATTTTGTATTTCGGCATAAGTTGTCCTGTTAGTACACGACTTGAGTACCAATAGGAGTTATCAGCACCGAAATAATCAGGCGGTTCTCTCGTTGACCGAGAAGGCAAACCCCATTGCCAATGCATATAGAGAACACAAAGATCCGTTAATTGGCAAGGAACAACCTGTTCTCACGGTTTGTAGATCACCGCATTAAGCACAATTCTGGCATAGGTCGGATTTTGAAAATCTTCCTTACGATGCCCCGGCATGAGATAGATGATTTGCCCCCTGCCTGCCGACTTAATCCAACCCGCCCGGTCCTGCATATAGGTCTTGGCAGCCTTTGCGTCCACATATCTGAGCCCCATCGGCAAAATCCGTGCATCCTCATGCACATGGTTCAAATAAACCTCCGAATCATCCAGAGCAAACCCGGGCAAAGCTTCACTCGCAACCGGTGCGTTCGTGCTGGTGTAGGCGATCTTTACCGGATACACAACACGGTTGGTCATAATAAAATGATGTGGATTGAGATTAACCAATTCGAGTTTTACCCCTTCAATCCACTTGTAGCCGCCTTCCGTAACATCGCCCTCCGGCAATGCCACGCCTAGAAATGAAAACCAATGTGGATTTTTCCTCTTGCCGGAACTGATGGAATGATGAAGCACCAGAAGCTTTCCACCTGCTTTAGTATAATCAATGAAGGCATCCTCCGCCTTTTCCGAAAGTGCCTTGTGAATGTAAACAATCACGCAGTCGTACTTCCTTAGCTGTTCGGGCAGGTTCTGTTGTGCGATCAGCTTACTCTCCAGATGTTCCTCGCTTCTTAACTTTCCAGCCAATACTTCCATGGCGGGAAATTCGTCCGCCACGATGAGCACCTCGGCAGCAGTCAATTTCGCCATCATTAACGCCAGTCCGAAAAAAAGAAGGGTTCTCATATGCCGCCGATCAGCGAGCTGTTACCCGCTTCATGAATGCCTTGACCTTCCTGGAATCCACAGGATTGTTCCAATCTCCCGCTTTCTTGAAAGAGGAACCGACAATAAATCCATCCGCCACTGGCAGAAATTGTCCGATGTTTGCTTCATTCATTCCTGAACCCAAAATAACAGGAAGATGAGTGTGTGCTTTCGTTTCCTCCGCATCTGCGGGGACCGGTGGCCTGCCAGTGACAGGACCGGTCACAATCAAAGCATCTGCCCGCATGAATTCAGCCGCATGCGCCGTTTCGCCGAGTGAAATATCCGCGGTGATCGCATGGGAGGAATGCTTCTTTTTAATATCCGCCCATACCTGCACTTTTTCCGCGCCAATCTGTTTGCGATAACGCAACAACTCGGCCGCACACGAATTAATAAATCCCTCGTCCGCCACATGCGCAAACACAAACCCCTCGACACGCACCCAATCCAAGGCCGCCGCATGCGCCGCGGCCATGGCCTCACGATTCGCCGCTGCAAGTATTTGGATACCCGTTACGCCGCAAAAAGCCTGTTTCACCGCCTGGCCAATGATGGTCATGGAGGAAACAATTTCTGGTCCCACACCGCCCCGCAGATAAGGAACATCGTGCATGTTCTCGATGGCAATCCCATCCACGCCGGCATCGCGATATATCTTCGCCTCCTGCACGGCGATTTCAGTTATTTTGCCGAGCGAAAGATGATTGGCCGGAGTACCCGGCAATGCTCCCACATGGATCATCCCAATGATCGGCTTGGCAGACGCAAACAATCGCGATTTCATGCGCCGAGTTTATTCCCGCGCAATCATTAGGAAAGGCCAAAGACCAGCCCGACTTAAACTTTATCGGGATAAGGATGCACCCACGGAGTGCGATATGGACGGCAGAGCAATTGATTCGCCTCTCCATCCTCGACCACCTGCCCTTTGGCGGCATCCCAGGCCAGCGAACGCCCCAGCTTCATGGAAAGATTGCCCAGAATGCAGGCGGCACTCGAAATATATCCCTGCTCAATGTCGGCCACTGGCTTGCTGCGATCTGCTATGCACGAAAGAAAATTCTTCATGTGCCCGCGAATGGCTGGAGCGACATGTTTTTCCAAATCCTTCTCGGTCTTATCCTCGGGATATTGTTCCAATTCATAGGTCACATCGCGATGCACCGGCTGCCCTTTTCCCTGCGGAATGAAATCGTATCCCATCAGTCCAGCCTTGAGCGTCCCTTTATCGCCGTAGAAAATCGCGGCCCATTGGTATTTGGGGTCAGGCGCTTCTCCCCAGGTGCGATGAGTCCAGACAATCGGCAGATCGCCATGATTAAACGTGATGGTTTGAGTATCGGAAATATTGGATTTGCCGTGCTTGTCAACCAGGATGCCTCCGAACGAACTAACGCTCTTCGGCCAGCCCAACTCCAGCATCCAACGAGCCATGTCGTACATGTGAATGCACATGTCCCCCACTATTCCGTTTCCATACTCCATGAATGCACGCCAACTACGTGGGTGCACCAGCTTGTTGTATGGGCGCATCGGCGCCGGACCAGTCCACATTTCGTAATCGAGGTTTTCAGGCGGCGCCGTATCGGGCGGATTCTCCGACGTACGCATGTGGTAATAACAGCAAATCTCCACCATGCCGATCTTGCCGAGTTTGCCTTCCCGGACAATCGTATCGCGAGCTTCTATCAGGTGCGGCGTGCTGCGGCGCTGAGTCCCCACCTGCACCACGCGTTTGTATTTGCGGGCAGCTGTCAGCATGGCTTGGCATTCAATGACATCAACCCCGATTGGCTTTTGCACATAGATGTCAGCGCCAGCCTTGGCTGCCTCAATCATCGCCAGCGCATGCCAATGATCCGGCGGGGCAATCAGCACAATGTCCAGATCCTTTTCCTTCAACATCTCCCGGTAATCGCCATACGTGCGCGGCTTCTTTTTCGATACCTGGCGCTCCGCCACCATGTCGGCGGCGTTGGCCAGCATGTTCTTGTCCACATCGCAAAGTGACACCACTTCCACGGGTGCAACCTGAATGAGGCGGAATAAGTCACATTTGCCATACCATCCGCAACCGATCAAACCCACACGCTTTTTCTGGTCGGCAAATTCAGCGGCATAGTTCGGCAGGGCGGACAGGGCCAGCCCAGCGGCGCTGACCTGGAGGAATTGTCGGCGGTTCATGCCTTAGGAATAAACCAAAATAGCTTCGAAAACAAGCTCTTCGCTTCTCCGGCCTCCCCTGCGTCGGATGCTACATATACATGTAAGTAGACTAACCTACTTAACAATTGTATAAATGCCCATACCCTAGCCCCATCAGGAAACTCTGCGAGAGCTTGGAGCATACGCACAGGCAATGGTACTGTCCGCGCAGCTTCAGGACAACGTTGCATCCTTCGGGAACCATGTTTCACAAGTTCTTAACAGAGTCGGTAACACAACGGCTGGCATTGAGAAAAGAGTCCACAGGAAAGCGTTCCCAAACCAGCGCTTTCTGTAAAGCTCCCGCATCGCACCGGCCCTTGATCTGAAACCACTGGCAAGCAGTTCGGTCCCCGCTTTCCAAAAGCGGTGGTCTCCAGGCAAATAAGTCCGGATGCCGCCCCTGGCGTCCTATCCGGGCATTCTAAACATCAA